>NZ_QDKL01000002.1:600000-900000 GCF_003346865.1 Halobacteriovorax vibrionivorans
TTATCTCAGTTAAATGAAAGTAAAAAGTTAGAATCGTCATTGCAAGAGCAATGATAAAAGTAGCTCCCACTAAGAAAGCATGCTCAGGAATAACTAAGAAGAGAAAGCATGCGATTAAATAGAAAACAGCGCAAAGGCTTAGAGTAATTTTTTTCATTTTCTAACCCCCATATTGCGAATGCCCACAAAACTAAAGAAGCCAATAAATGAAGCTAAGTAAAGTAGATCAAAGCTTGTTATTGCCCCACGTGAGAAATAGAAAATATGAGAACTAAAACTGAAGTATCTCATAATGGCCTGAACCATCTCATTTTGAATAACATTTGAGCTGGCATAGACAATAAGAAATGAAAATAGCGCCCCAAAAGATAGAACAATAGAAGCAATATATGAGCGACTTAATAATGAAGCATTAAGACCGATGGCCAAGTAGCACATTCCCAGCCCATAGATTCCAATCATATTTGTAAATAATATTGCAAAGTCATCAAACCCCTTTGGTGCTAGAAATAGCGGGATAATGAAGATTGGCAAAGTAATGAAAACAAGCTTAGTAAGGGCACTTAAGTACTTTGCAAAAAAGATCGACTCATCACTTAAGTTTGAAAGCTTTAAAAGAGAGAAAGTATTCTCTCTCTTTTCTTTAACAAAGGCACCCATTGTAATCATAGGAGCAAAGAAAAGTAGAATAAAATTTAGCGCCGAAAATGTTGGTGCAATAACAAAGTCCACGACAGTCTTATTTGTTAACTGTGGTGCCATTTGTAAATTATTATAGAAAATTGCAGACATTATAAAGTTTGAGATGGCCGCAAAGATATAAATAATTGGAGATGAAAAACTCTCCACAACTTCTTTCTTATAGACAATTGAAATTCCTCTTAGGAGCGGTATTGTTTTTTTCAAACTCATGCCTTCCCTCCTGGCTTTGCCGTTAGCTTCTTAAAGATATCCTCAAGGCCAACTTTCTTATTCTGCTGTGAAAGAATAGATAGATCATTTTGTGCAAAGTATTTCGAAAGAATGACTCGTAAGTCCCCATCTGACTTTTCTTTAGAACTCTCTTTAGAAAAAGTATAAATATCACCAGATACTGTGAAATTAACACCAAGCTCTTTTAGCCCATTAAGCTTACTTGTATCAATATTTTCAAATTCAACTTCTACCTCTTGTTTAATCTCAAGAGTTTTTTCAATTTCATCAATTGGTCCATGAGCAATAATATGTCCCTCATTTAAGATGGCGATATCATCACAAATTGAAGCCAGATCACTTAATTGGTGAGAAGAAATAAATATTGTGTGATCTTTAGAGAGATCTTTAATCACTTCTTTAATTTGAATAATCGCATTTGGATCAAGGCCAACTAATGGCTCATCTAAAACAAGAAGTTTTGGGTTATGACAGATTGCTGCTGCAATCCCTACTTTTTGTTTATATCCCTTTGATAGATTTTCAATTCGCTGGTGAGAAACATCAGAGAGTCCACATTTTTCGATAATCTCTTGAATTGAATAAGCATTCTGAGATGTTGCGTAAATCTCTTGAACAAACTTTAAAAACGGAGCAACTGTCATGTGACGATACAGCGATGGTTCCTCAGGTAAATAACCAATTGTTAGGTCTTCACTTTTTATTAACTCACCTGCTGTATATTCTTGCTCTTCTAAGATTATCTTCATCAGGGTCGACTTTCCTGCACCATTTGGTCCTAAAAAGCCTAAAACCCCTTGGCGACCGATAGTTAGGTCCACGCCTTTAAGGACTTCCTTGCCAGGAAATGTCTTTCTAATGGCCGACAATTTCACCAGGCTATTATCCATTCCTTGATCCACAGTAAAAATCCTTCTTTAAACCTTCATTTTTTAAAAGCTTCTTTAAAATCCTAACAAAAAATGAAACAATAAGAAAAGTCTTAAAATTTAATCATCAAACCTTTGAGAAGGTTTGCGAATCTTCCGATTAGGAAATATATGACCAAGAATGTAGAGCGTTTCAAAAACTTAGTTGAAAAAGCAAATAATATTGTTATCACAACTCACATCTTTCCAGATGCCGATGGTATTGGAAGTGAGATTGCCTTATGTATGGCCCTTAGAAAACTCGGAAAGAATGCCATATGTATTAACGAGGAAAAGTTATTTGATCGCTATCGCTACCTTGATCCAGATGGGGTTATTTCAAATTACGAAGATTCAAAAGATCATTTTAAAAAAATAGATTTATTCATTGTAACTGATACCAATGCACTTCCTCGTATTGGTAAGAATGTTCAAGAACTAGTTTTAAAGTCTAGTGAGCTACTCTTTATTGATCACCACCCTTGCCCAAAAGAGCTTGCAGCAATTCACTGTGTGGACTCAACCAAAGCAGCAACAGGTGAATTAGTAGGAGAATTAATTGAGGCCCTTGGTGTTAAGTTTGATGAGAAGATGGCCTTGGCCCTTTATACTTCAATTATTATCGATACCAGCTCATTTCGTTACCCAACAGTAACGGCCAATACACACAAGATTGCTTCAAAATTATTAGATACAGGTATTTCTCCTCCACAAGCTTTTAATCAAATCAACGGGATTAAACAAGTTGAGTATATTAAGCTTTTAGGCCAAGTACTCTCTTCTTGCCAACTAAGTAAGAGCGGACTTGTTGCATGGATTTCCATGACTGAAAATGATATTGAAAATCATAATTGTGAAGCAGAAGATACACATGGTTTCATTAATCACCTTTTAATTCTTGAAGGGATTGAAGTGGCCTGTATGTTTCGTGAAATTGACGACAAAGTTAAAATCTCATTTCGAAGTGTAAATCAAACTGTTGATGTTGGAATCATTGCTCAAGCACTTGGTGGCGGCGGTCACAATCACTCAGCAGCAACGATTATTGATGGAACACTAGAGAAGACGATTCCAGAAGTAATTCAAAAAATTGATTTAATGATTGAATCAGAAGACTAAGCGTTTAGTGCTTATTGATCTTTAAGGATTTTTCCCAGAACTTCTCTTTCTTTTGCAGAAAAGTTAAATGCACCGGCAGTTAAAGCATCTTTTAATTTTTCCTTAGTACCAGGATCTTTTGGATCATTCTTTTTTACATCACCAAAAGGCTCCCCTTCAGGAGTAACTTCAACTTTTGCAGTTGTCGCCTCTTTTAAAGCTTGCGCTTTCTTCTTTGCTGAAGCTGCATCAAGCTTAGTTTGGAAGGCCTGCTCTTTTTCTAATTTATGATTCTTAATTTTAGCGTGTATCTGACTACGACTAAGATCATTTGGCTTAGGTCTTCTAACAATCTTTGCCCCATTAGAATTAGGCATCGGTGAAAATGAAGAAGTCGAACTATCTGTTGCATAGTCTCTTCTTGCTTTCTTAGCTTGGTTAGCTGGTAAATGTGGTCGATCTGCTAATAATCTCACAATTTCATTGTACAGAAGTCCTTAACTCTTTTTTAGGTGGAAAAAAGCACGACTCTGTTTTTAGATGTACTTTCAGTAACTTATAATGCCGGTGCCTAAATTTGTCGGCAAAATTCGCCTTGCTCCACCTCAACAAGCTCCATAGTGAATAAGGCCAAAAAAAATTCAACGAGTCCTCACTAAACAACTGAAATTACTGAAACATTTTTCAAAAAATTTACATTTTTTTTGAATTTCGTTAATCGAGGTACACATCATGTTGTTTAAATTCTTGAATTCTTCATAATGGCTTTTATCGAAATAAATCGAAGAGAGAACGATTTGTGGTCTTTGTCGTACGTCAGTTGAGTTCAATAAGTTGTAAAAGAGCACAAGCCTTCAAAGAGACTTCTATTAAAAAGGGAAATCAAAATCTAATAGAAAGTCATTTGAGGTAATTATGAAAAATTCACTAGTATTTAAGCAGTCAAAACTTTTAATCACTTCTGCACTTGTTACCCTGTCGCTACTAACGACGTCATGTGGTTCAGGGGACAGTTCAAAGAACTTGGACATTCCAGGTGTTGATGGACCGACAGTAGTTTTACTTCAGGATGATATCCTAATTGATATCGTTTTAGAAAATGTGCAAGTTGAGGGTGGAGCAAGATTCAACATCCCTAACTACACAAACTCTTACGTTGAGATCGCTCCAGATCTTCAGTCAAACGGAACGCTTCTAGCATTCTCTGTTTCACTTGATGATATTTTTGGTGGAAAAGCTGATCGTCTAGATCCACTTACTCTACCAGGTGGACGTGCTATCCCAGGTGTTTCTGGTGGTGCTCTTCCAGCAGTAGCTTTCTCAGTACCAAGTATTAAGAACATCGCTTTCTACATTGGGCCACAAATCTTTGGTGTTTGGGTTCCAGTAAATGGTCTTAATATGTCAGGTGCAATGCTTACAACTCGTTTCTACACGGATAGTAAGAGAGTTGGTAACCTTTCACTTGTTGGTGAAGATGCAAACGGAGAAAACGGTGGTTTCTTCCTAGCACTAACAGTTTCTCGTTCAGAGGAAAGATACCTAGAAAGAATGGCCGATCGTTACTAATAGTCGACCAAAACGATTCACATAGTAAAAAATGCCCCCAGGTAACTGGGGGTTATTTTTTTCCCAAAAAAAATTAAGAACTACTTCACTTTTGTCGATAGAAAGGCATATGAGAGAAATTTTCCAAAAGTGAGGTATCGATATGGAAATCACATTAAGAAAAAGACTACTGACAGTCTTAGCACTACTAAGCTTCTCTTTCTTCTCTGTTTCATGTGGAGAAGGAAACGTTGAGATCCCAGGAGTTGATGGGCCAAACGTTAACCTACTAGAAGACAATGTTATTGTTTCAATGGTTTTAGAAGATGTATCTATTGTTGCTGGAGCAACTTACAAAGTTCCAAAATACAAGAAATCATTTATCGGACTTAACCCTAACCTAGAAGGTCCAGGTTCAGTTCTAACTTTTACAGTATCACTAGATGATATTTTCTCATCAGATGTAAAGCGTCTTGATCCAAAGACTCTTCCTGGTGGACGTATGATTCCTGGTGTAGCAGCTGGTGCTCTTCCAGCAGTAGCATTTACTGTAGAAAAAATTAAGAATATGGCATTCTACGTTGGGCCAAAAGTTTTTGGTATTTGGGTACCACTACATAACTTCAACCTATACGGATTTGCTTGGACTAAGTCTTTTAAAGCTGGTGACAAAAGAGTTGGAAATATCTCTCTATTTGGACAAGATGAAAACGGTGAAAATGCTGGTTTCTTCCTAGCTCTATCAGTTAAGTCTGCATACGAGAAGAGACTGAAAAGACTTTCTAGAAAGCACTAGCCGCGGCATTGATTGCCCAAAGGCAATCTATGGGACGCGGTGCTAGGCCACTAGACTTTAGCTAAAAAATTATTTCAACAAGCCGGGTTCAAGCCCGGCTTTTATGTTCAGGATGAACGGTATGTCCACGAAGGCAGGAGCCGAGAGTGGACTGTTGTCTCAAGGCCAATGGGAAAGCCTAAGCGACAATTTTACGAAGTAAAATTAAGCAATTAAGGTACGTCGTTACTTTTGGCACTTCCAATAAGTTAGGTGCCATTACTCTCCTCAAAACATTGATTTAAACAAACTATATCAGTATCTGCTAATTGATAATAAACGACCTTATTAGGATGAACTAAAAATGTAGTATCTTAGGTGATCATAAATCTATTATTGGGGATATTTTGATGTGTAAACTATTGAAAATGCCAAAAGTAACGACGTACCTTATTCTGAATCAGTAACCCAGATCTTCCAAACATCCGCGGCATCTTAGCGAAGCTAAGATATGAAGCGGTGTTAGCTCCCCTACACTTTAGCTAGAAAATTTTTCGAGAGGAGTGCATTTATGCACGACGGTTCGACTCAGGAGCACAGGGAAAGCCTAAGCGACAATTTTACGAAGTAAAATTAAGCGACTACTCTAAATCAGTAACCCAGATCTTCCACTTAAACCCAGTGTCCTTATTATTATCTAATTTAATCTTCACTGGACGACTCTTATTTTCTAGATCATTAATAACATAGAAGTCATTACTAAGAATTCCCGTCATATTGTAAAGACCCTGATGAAGATTATAATCAATAAGATATTTAATAAAAGTTAAACTCATTGGCGCCGCTACTGAACCAAGGTTATCAACCCTTTTCATCTTTGATAGCTGCTTGCGAGTTTGAAAGCTTCTTAAAGACCCATTAAACTTTTCAAGCGTCTTCTTTGAGAACTTATAATCAGTTTTAAAGCTCGTCATATCAACAACTGTTTTTTCTTTTGATTTCTCAAAGTTTCTAAGGGCCTTTTCAAAAGCAGAGACCTTCTCCACTGGCTTAGGCTCTGGCTTCTTTGGTTGAGGCTTTGGTTTTCTGATAATTTTAATGCTTTTAATATCAACTGTTTTAACCGGCTCAGGCTTTTTCTCTTCGACCTTTTTTACCTTCTTAACTGGCTCAGGCTTCTTTTGTTCAACAAGAGTTATTCCCTGATCATCAAATTCTTTTAAAGCACCAAACCAAAAGACCTTAAGCTCACCCTTTGAAGTAAGGGCCGTCTTAATAATCCTCTTACTCTTATCATCAATCTCTTCCATGTCTTTGGCCATTTCTTCATAGCGAGTGAAACAGGCTTGCCCCTTCCCACTGCGATTAAGAATTTTAAAGGCTGATGACTTAAGAATCTCATTTCGAATCTCTTTAATCTGTGCAGCTGCCATGTATTCATCATTTTCACTACAAAGACTTTGAATTTCATTTTTGGCAAATTGACATGCTTTTATAAGATGACTCTTCTCATCTCCACCGAAATCTAATCTAAGAATCTTTACAAGATCAGGATGGTAAGTTTCAAGACTAAATCTTCGATCAGTCTTAAGCTTGATTGGATATTTCCCCCAGTCTACGATATCTGGAAAGAAGTCTGAAACACGCCCAATAAAGAGCTTCATATCTTTTGACTTAGGCTTACACTGCTTAAAAATTGTTTCGTAATCAATCTGGCAGCTCTTCTCATCACCATATTGATATAGGGCGATACTTGTTTGTCGATAAAACTCGTAAAGACTAGCAATTGAAGTTAAGCGAATTAAGTAGCGCATATAGGCCAAATTCTCTTTAAGTTCATACTTAGAGCAAGAGAAGTTTGGATAGATATAGCGATTAAAGTCTTGTGAGAGATCCGTTAATTCTGGAACGAGAAGTACATCAAAGTAATTACGTCCAGTGTATTCATCATAGAACTCTTGTTTTTCATTTTGATGATCGATAATCAATCTTGGATCAAGTGGCCCATCATAATGCTCAAAGTCCCACTCACCTTTAACTCCATCTTCCTGTACAAGTGAAAGCGCACTTGTGGGATGAAGAATAAGGATGAGTAAAAATAGTTGTAAGTATTTAAAAATAAACATCCTCTTTATTGTACCCAAAGAAGACTGATGGCCGGCACATAGGTAATAATGGCCAAACAAATTAGTAGAATAAAGAGAAACGGCAAGGCCGAGCGATATAGTTCAGTAATTGGTCTCTTAAAGCGAATGGAGCTAATAAAGAGATTAATTCCCACTGGAGGCGTTATATAACCGATTTCTAAATTAGTGAGAAAGACAATGGCCAAATGAATTGGATGTATATCAAATTGCTGGGCCAATGGAAGAATTAGTGGAACAACCACAATTATCGCACTAAAAATATCCATTAAACTTCCTACAATAAGTAAGAAAACGTTCAAGAATAAAAGAAAGGCGTATTTATTAGTTAGAACTCCACTAAAGGCCGTAAATAATTGATTTGGAACTTCTTCATCAACGAGAAAGTTTGTTAGTCCAAGAGCGCAACAAAGAATAATAAGAATGGCCCCAACCATAGTCATGGAGTCTTTGATAATCCCAGGAACATCCTTAGTAAGACTTAAATCCTTATAAACAAAGCATTCAATGATTAGAATGTAGAAGGCCGTAAATGCAGCAGCTTCTGTTACAGTAACAAAGCCACCATAAATTCCCACAAGAACAGCAATAGGTAGTAACAACTCAAAGAAGGCCCCTTTAAAACTTGCAATGGCCTCACTTAACTCAAACTTACCTCTTTCATTATTTTTCCCAGACTTAAGAATTGAATAAATGGCAAGGCCCACAATCAATAGGACACCTGGAACAATTCCCGCTTTAAAGAGTTGATCAATATCAACACCAGCAACAATTCCGTAGAGAATAATTGGCAGTGAAGGAGGAAAGAGTAAACCAAGAGAGCCTGAAGTCGTAATAAAGCCCATTGTGAACTTGTCACTATGTCCACGGCCCATAAGAATTGGATAGATTAGGCCACCAAGAGCAACGATCGTTACACCACTAGCTCCAGTAAATGCAGTAAAGAAGGCACAAAGACAAAGGCCAACAATGGCAACTCCACCAGGCATCCAAGAAAGCATGGCATTGGTAAAGCGAAATAATCTCTTTGGTGCATTTGATTCTGCAAGTAAGTATCCTGCAAATGTAAATAATGGAATTGTTAAAATAGTTGGAGCAGAAGCAAGTCGATAGATCTCAACAGAAACTGCCGATGGATCAATCCCATTATGAAAGAAGGCCGCTAAGGCGACACATCCTAAGACGATAAAAAGAGGCACACCAATTAGCGCCAAAATTAATGCGGCAATACTAATTGTTATTAAGCTCATGCTCTTCTTCCCTAAAGTCTAAGAATGCTAGAAGTGAGCGCCAAAAGATTAGCGCAAACCCTGCTGGAATAATACCTACTAAAACAGATGTATGAACTCCCAGTGATGAAAGGCGTCCATATTCTTTTTCAACATTATAAAATTGTACACCTGAAGCAAAAAGCCAAGTGGCCCCAACAATTGTACAAAGACTGATAAATTTATTTAAAACAAAGAGTGATTTTTTATATCCTGAGTTTTCTAAGAACTTAGGAAGAATCTCAATAGCGATATGGCGAGACTTTCCACTTGCCATTGCAGCACCAAAGAATGCCAAGACAAAAACGAGGTGTCGAACTAATGGATCAATCCAAGAAAAAGAAAGATTGAACCATCTCAAAATAATTGAGGCGACACTAAAGCCTAAGATTGTTACGACGACAATAACAAGGCCAGTACTGATAAAATCATCGGTGAGTTTTTCGACTTTTCTAATCACAACTTAATTCTTCTTTTTACTCTTTTCTAAACTCTTTTCTAGCAGCTCATAGGCCTTTGCAGAAAACAGCTTTCCTTTTAATTTCTTAATTGTAGCTTCTCTAACCTTTACAGCTAGATCAATATCCTTATCACTTAGCTTAACAAATTCAACACCAGACTGCTTCATAAGATCAAGTGAGTCCTGATTATCTTTTTCATTTGTTGCTTTAACTTGATCGATATATCTCTTTGAAACTTCCTTCACAATCTTTTGATTCTCAGGAGAAATTCTTTTAAATGCTTTGTTACTAATTAAAAAAGCCCCCACAGAAGTTGAAAGAGGAAAATCAATTAAATACTGAACCTTTGTATTCCACTGCATCGAAAGAATCGCTAGAGGTGGAGCATAAGCCGCTTCTATGATTCCAGTTGAAAGTGAAGATAATACATCAGGAAGAGGAAGTGGTACTGAAACTAATTTCATTTCTTCTAAGATCGTTTCAACAAGAGGATCTCCTTCCCAAGACCAAATCTTTACTCCTTGAAGATTATCAAGAGAAGCAATTTTATTTTTAGAAACAAAGTACACCATACCGATATCGAAGAAACCTAGGTTAACAAAGTTCTTAGCTTCAACACTTTTATTTAGATATGGAGTTAAGTCATCAATTGCTTTTAATACGCGGTCTCTATCGTGATAGAAAGTAAATGGTAATTCTAAGACACGGATATCACCGTTAATATCCCCTAGAGTCTTTGCAGTAAAAACTCCACCATGTAATTGTCCAACGCGAATCTTTCTTAAAACATCTGGTTCATCACCTTGAGAACCACCAAAGTAGAATTTAACTTTTACCTTTCCACCAGTTTCTTTCTTAATTGCCTTGGCCATCTTTTTAAGATTCTTGGCCCAATTAGTTCCCTCAGGTGTTAAGACACCAACTTTTAGAGTTAGTGCATAAAGGTTAAATGTAACAAGTAGTGTAAGTGCAATTTTTAAAATATTTTTCATATGATCTTACCTATTAAAAAATTTCTTTTTCTAAACTTTCAATAATCTCAAGTCTTTTATTAGCGATGAGATTAAATAGATTATTATAATTAATTTCAGGAGCTTCTAGTTTTCCACCGCTCCAATACTTTGATTCTAAATTTTCACGTGTATATTTTTCTATTTCTAATTTCTGATTGAGATAAACATTCTTCTCATACATAGGAACTGCATAGAATTGAATAAATGCTAAACGTACCATCATATTATCTGGCCACTTTGCAATTGCTTTCTCAAATAAGGCCTTCCCTTCCATTGGATTACCACCAAGTCCACGTGGCCTAGATGCAACATAAGAAGCTGAAAAGATATCACAAGCACCGTAACCAAGTTTTGGATTCTTCTCACAAGACCAGTCATACATCACCTTGGCCAGTGGAAGATAAGCAACAGTTCTCATATTATCTCTTTGAAGATTAATAATTGAGGCCAAGGCCTGAGCTGTGTAGAAGACACCTTCAACATCAGAAGCACTATCACTTAATTTATCTTCAAGTAATTTATAAAATTCATCAGGGCTTGAGATATATTTTGTGAAGTCAAAGTTTTCAAAATCTCTTTCTTTAAAAAATAGAGCTGAATAACTAAGGGCACGAGTATAATTTGATAGCGCACGAGAACGATGAACAGAATTCATCTTTTCTTGTAGCTGATCTTTAAGATAGTATGTTTCATCAATAGCAAAGGCCTTGCCAGTGTAGCCTTTAATCAGAGTAACAATGAAGTCGACATTTGAGCGATCTGTAGCATAGAGCGTTTCTAGAACTTTGATATTTCCACTGATTGTTTCTTCAAACAAATTCCAGTCATTTTCCACTAAAACAGCATCTGAAGATTCAAAAATCATCTCCCCCATTTGCGAAGTCGCTGCCTTCTTAATAGTTGAACAAGAAACTACAGTAAAAAGTAGAATTAGCAATGCCAATTTTTCTTTGCACATTTTTGGCCATCCTTATAAAAACTATAGTAGTAATTTGCCTTATATAATTAGTAATTACAAGCAGTTATTACCTTTTTCTTGACGCTCGAGTCATCCACTACTGGCCGTATTGCACCATTTGTAAGCCCATGATATGATTAGAAAATATCATTCGGACTAAATGTTTTTTGCAGTTATTCCGAGTATATATTTAAGGATTTAAACTTTGTCACGGAGTGACCATTGAGAGTAGTTTTTCTACGAGTAGATGAACTACTTACCTAATCCGATTCTGAGTTAGTGAGCTTTTTCTCTCCACTTAGGTATCGATTAAGGTAAGTATTTTGAAAACCTTTTTCGGTAACTATTAACAAGGAGATGGAGATGTCATCACAAGGAACATCTAACGAAAAATTGACGCCAAACCTAAACCCAACTGGTCTAAACAGACTAAGAACTATTCGTAAGTCTGCTAGTCTAAAGCCTAGAAAGTCTCTTTTAAGAGTAAAGAGTCTTAGACCTACACGTGCTGTTTTAGGTGGAAGCAAGAAAACTGAAGAATCAGAAGGATAGAAAGTCTATCTCTTCTTTGATTTAGGTGAAATAAGTTGCTTGTCGTAAGTAGATTTCAAGCTACGCAAAGACTCGTCGCGAATTTCATCCAGTTTCTTAAGTCTTTGGTCGTGAAGAAAGTTGAGGTAGTTCTTCTTTGCAATAAAGAGGTTGTTTAAGTAGGTAACCTGAAATGCTCTCAACTCGCGGAAGCACAAGTCCTTTTCCACTCTGGTAAGCTTCCTACGACTTTCTTCAAGATCTTTTTGCGTTAGAACAAACGTTGAAAAATCCCCAGTACAAACACCTTTTTTAAGCTCAATGTAGCGATCGATTTCTTTTCTCAATTCCTGCGTCTTAGTTACGTAATCATCTGGTGGAAAACTTTTAACCTTTTCCAACTTATCATACATCTCTTTACTAACCTCTTTGTCAGTCTTTGCTTGAGGCTGAGCAACGGCCATCTTTGAAATGAGAATGAATGTTAAAGCGTAAGTTATATACTTCAAGCTAATGCCTTTTTAATTTTTTCCAAAAAATAATTACTATCTTTATTATGCGCAAAGACAAAGGTTATGGCCATTTTTTTAAACTTAGATTGTTGGCCACTCGTTAATTCTATGCTTCCTTTAGAGACACCAAATTTCTTAGCAACTAATTTCATAATTCCTGCATTGGCCTTACCATCTTCAGGTGGCGACTGAGTGCTAACGATGAGATGTCCAGTATCAGCAATAGCGAGCTTTTCTACTTTTGCTCCAGGCTTGGCCCAAATGTCGATCTCAATAATGAGATCAACTGCATCGCGCAATACCTGATGATGAATTCCTAACTGTGTTAGATAGTCACTTATTGAAATACTTCTCTCCACTTAGAGCTGTCATAGCCTAGATCAGACAGAAAGCTTTTCATTTCATCAATAAAATCAGAAAGTGGAAATCCCACAACGTTAGAATATGAGCCACTTAAGTTTTCCACAAATAAAAGACCCTGGCCTTGAATTCCATAGGCACCGGCCTTATCCATCGCCTCTTCACCTTCCAGATAGAGGTCTAAAATTTCAGGAGAAATATCTGTAAACTTCACTTCAGATACTTTTGAAAAAGTTCTCTCTTTACCACCGCATGCCATATAAACGGCCGTGTATACTTCGTGCTCTTTACCGGAAAGCTCATTTAACATGGCCCTTGCATCGGCCTTATCTTTTGGCTTTCCTAAAACCTTATCCCCAATTGCAACCAAAGTATCAGAGGCCACAATATAGTGGTTTGGAGTCGAGTCTTTCGTAAGAGAAACGATATCTCTTCCTTTAAGCTCGGCCAGCTCTTCAACGATTTCTCTAGGATGTTGTCTCGTAGTAATTTCTTCGACGTCAGAAGGTTTTATTTCAATTGGTACTTTCATCCAAGATAGAAGTTCCTTTCTGCGAGGACTCCCTGATGCCAGGATAAATTTTAGTGTTGATGCCATTTAGTTTTTTCCATAAATCAAGTTTTTCAGAATTAAGCTCTGGAAAATAACTTCGAGAGTTCTCCATTGCTCCTGCTCTATAATAACTTTCCTGTGCCTTAGTGTAAAAGTCTTTCCTAAGGACATCTTTATCTCGTCGGCCAACTCGTGCAAGAACTTGCTTTCGATAGCGATCAGCAATGGCCAAGTTTGTGGTTTCAATTTGTCTTGAATGTTTCCAGAGAAACTTTATACGATTATCAAGTTCACCCTCTTCCCACAGTCTCATGCCGTAGGCCCTTGCATAACCAACTTCATCTAATTTCTCAAATAGAACTTGTCCGTATCTCTCTAAGAAGATCTCTCGAGTATAGTAAATACCATTAATTCTCTTCGTCATTAATTCATTTTGTAAGAGAACATCATTTGGTTCCACAATAAAGTAGTTTCGATTTATAAAAGAAAAACGATACCACGTCCCTTTACTTAATTGCTCAAATTCTTCGTTTGCATATCCTCTTAAGTTAACTTTTGGATTTGTCTCATTCTTATAAGAATAACCTAATTGCTCTTCATCTCGAAACTTAAGATAGCTATCATTACCAATTGAGACATAGGTTTCAAAAGAAGGAGAATATGCTTCAAATGAAAAGAGAGGCGATTGAATAAAGAATCGACTCTTTCTCATTACCTTCTTATTATTTTTTTTAATTAAATCATTTATAAATTTTGTACGAGATCGATAACGAATATCATCTTCAAATAGGTACTCATTTAGAGATACATTCTTATCAAAAACAATTGGATTTGTTCGATTGATTGGAAGAGGATGAAAGACAGCATCAGTGTCTCTCTTTTTACTCATTTTCAATTCTTCTTCTGAGCGTGAGATTAAAAGCATATTTCCAACATTTGCTCTTAGGTAAAAGAAGACCTCTTTTTCTAAGACATTAATTTCTTTAAAAGAAACCGAGCTCTCTGGCGCCATACGAATCAGGGTTCCATCAAAGAGCATTAACCAAAGATAACTATCCACACCAGTTTCAATATCATCGTTTTCTTTAATGAGTGAGCGGTAACCAACTTTATTCTCACCGAGATCGCGAAATAATGTACATTGGCCTACACATTTAATAACTCTTCCCATCTCTTCTCTTAGACCAGACATCTTGGCCAGATCACGCCAAAGAGGATAGCTTTCTTTAAAGCGTAAATCTTCCTTCCAGCTTTCATAACTGAGCCAGTCTTTGGCCTCTAACTTATCCCATTTAATTAGAGATTTTCGATCATCCTTAAACTTAAGTTCAGGGTTTGCGAAGGCCGCAAAGTAAATTGTGAGTAGTAATAAAACACGTAGCATCATAAACTTCATCGACAAAAGCTGGTCCTGGCCATAAATGAAGAAGAAATTGAGACTTTTTCGGCACTTTATGCCCGATCTAAACTGTCAAAATCATAGGTTTCGTGCTAAATTTTGGGCCAAATATTAATTTACACAGAAACTTTAACAGACAAGGTTGATACGATGAGTCAGGATAACGGACAATTTTCTTTTGTTAACACAGAACATGAAGTCTTAAAATTTTGGGAAGAAAACGATATTTTCCAAAAATCACTTGAGCAAACAAAGGAAAAAGAGCCATATATTTTCTACGATGGCCCTCCATTTGCCACAGGTCTTCCTCACCACGGTCACCTACTTGCTGGAACACTAAAAGATATCGTTCCAAGATATTGGACAATGAAAGGTCGCTACGTTCAAAGAAGATTTGGATGGGATACGCACGGCCTTCCAATTGAGCAAGAAATTAATAAGAAATTAGAAATGACTGCACACGAAGCATTAGAGAAACTTGGTGTTGCTGGTTATAACCAAGAGTGTCGCTCAATTGTTGATCGCTACACAACTGAATGGCGCAAAACTGTTACTCGCCTTGGACGTTGGGTCGACTTCGACAATGACTATAAGACAATGGACCCAACTTTCATGGAATCATGTTGGTGGGTATTTAAATCTCTTTGGGATAAGGACATGGTTTACAAGGGAACAAAAGTTGTTCCTTACTCAACTGGTCTTGGAACAGGGCTTTCAAACTTTGAAGCAGGTCTTGATTACCGTGACGTTCAAGATCCGGCCATCACTGTTCTTTTCAAATTAGACGATCCAGAAAAAGCTGGTGCTGATTACGTGGCCGCATGGACAACAACTCCATGGACACTTCCATCAAACCTTGCTCTTTGTGTGGGTCCTGATATCGATTATGTTCGCGTAAAAGATAATGATCGTGGTGTAACAATCATCTTTGCTGAAGCAAGACTTGAAGCATATACAAAGAAGCGCAACCTTGAAGTAATCGGTGAATCATTTAAGGGAAGTGAACTTCTTGGACTTCGTTATGAGCCACTTTTTGATTTCTTTGCTGATCTAAAAGAAGAAGGCGCTTTTACAATCTTTAACGATGACTATGTAACGACAGATAGTGGTACAGGTATTGTTCACCAAGCACCAGCATTCGGTGAAGATGATAATAGAGTCTGTAAAGAAGCTGGAATGAAGGCCGAAGTTTGTCCTATCGATGATGCTGGTCAATTTACAAAAGAAGTTTCTGCTTATGCAGGTCAATACGTAAAAGATGCTGATAAGCAAATCATTAAAGACCTTAAAGAAAATACAAAATTATACGATCACGGAAACCTCGTGCACCCTTACCCATTCTGCTACCGCTCAGGAACGCCACTAATCTATCGTACAATCCCTCAGTGGTATGTAAAAGTAGAAGAAATCGTTGATAAGCTTGTTGCTAATAACAAAGAAATTCACTGGGTACCAGGTCATATCAAAGCAGGTCGTTTTGGTAAGTGGCTTGAGAATGCTCGTGACTGGGCCGTTTCTCGTACACGTGTTTGGGGAACTCCACTTCCAGTTTGGATCAACGATGAAACTGGAAATATGAAATGTCTTGGTTCAATCGAAGAGCTAAAAGAGCTTTCAGGGGTTGAGCTTACAGATCTTCACCGTGAGTACACAGATGAAGTAACTTTTAAAATCGAAGGTGAAGAAGGAACGTATAAGCGTATCCCAGATGTCTTTGACTGTTGGTTTGAATCTGGTTCAATGCCATACGCGCAACTTCACTACCCATTTGAAAATAAGGAAATCTTTGAAAACGGATTCCCAGCAGAATTTATTGCTGAAGGTTTAGACCAAACACGTGGTTGGTTCTATACACTAACAATCCTTTCAACTGCCCTATTTGATAAACCAGCTTTTAAGAACGTTATCGTTAACGGTTTAGTTCTTGCTGAAGATGGTAAGAAGATGAGTAAATCTCTAAGAAACTTCACAGCTCCTGATGAGCTAATGGAAGAATTCGGATCAGACGCTCTAAGGCTATACCTAATTAACTCTGGTCTTGTTAAAGGTGAAGAACAACGCTTCACTGACGCTGGTGTTAAAGACATGGTTCGCCGTGCCCTACTACCTTGGTTAAACTCTTTTAAATTCTTCCAAACATACGCATCAATTGATGGATGGAACTTTAATGAGCACGCTGAAAGTGGTGAGAATATCACTGATAATTGGGTTATCTCAAAACTACAAACTCTTAAAGAAAATATTGAAGCAGAGATGGCACAGTACCAACTTTACAATGTTGTTCCTGCGCTTTTTAACTTCATTGAAGATTTAACAAATTGGTATATCCGCCTGAATCGTTCACGTTTCTGGGGAGAAGGCCTAACTTCAGATAAGAAGCAAGCTTACACAACTCTTTTTACAACACTAAAAGAAGTTACGATTGCTATGGCACCATTTGCACCATTCTTATCTGAGCATATCTTTAGTGAGCTAAAGAAATTTGACTCAAGTGAGAAGAACTTATCAGTTCACTTATGCGACTACCCTGTTGCAAATACTGAGCTTAAGAACTCAGTTCTTGAAGATGCCGTTGATAGAATGCAACAGATTATCCTTCTTGGACGTCAAAAGCGTAACCAAGTTCAAATTAAGGTTAAGACGCCACTTGCTCGTCTAAGTGTTATTCACAAAGACCAAGCTCTTCTAGATGAGATCAAGAAACTTGAAGGATATATTCAATCAGAACTTAATGTTAAGAGCGTTGAGTACACAACTGATGAAGATAATTATATCAAGCTATACGCAAAACCAAACTCTCCAGTTCTAGGTAAACGCCTAGGAAAAGAATTTGGTAAGTTTATGGGAATGATTTCAAAACTTGGCGCAGCAGAACTTAATGAGCTTGAAGAAAAAGGAAGCCTTGAGCTTGCAGGTGAAACATTTGCTCCTTCAGACATCCTAATTTTTAGAGAGGCCAAAGAAGGAACACAGGCCCTATCTAATCGTTATATTTCAATTGATATCGACACAAACCTAAATGAAGAATTAATTCTAGAAGGTCTTGCTCGTGAAGTTATCAATAGAATTCAAAGAACAAGAAAAGACTCTGGATTTAATGTTGAAGATCGTATTGAAGTAAACTTTAATGCAACAGATCTACTAGCAAAAGCAATTGAAACTCACACTGACTACATCACAAAAGAAACACTAGCAAATAGCCTTAATGCTAGTAGCGATGCTCTTGAGCATGAGTTTAAAGTTGATGATGAGAATCTAAAAATGACAATTACAAAAGCATAATAAAAAAGCCTCCGAAATGGAGGCTTTTTTTTATTCCTGAATTAACACATAACCGACAGGTTTTGGTTTTAAATCAAAACACTCTTGTCTCTTATAATCCTCAACAGCATCTAAGACTTCTCCCTGAATTTCGATTTCACCATATACATGTTTGTAAACAGTTTCATCATTTAATACATCCCATCTTCGAGTTCTAAGATTCCAGTCTCTATATTCAACGACTCCTGTAACTAAGCAATCCTTAGACTTAGTAATTTCTAAATTTCCAAAATCGTCACGCGTAAAAAAATCGTTAAACTTCTCAACTGACTCCTCAAAGTAGTCAAAATATCTTACTGTATATTGATGTTGTACTTCGATTATACGATATGGTTTCCAATTTCGAGGTACAGGCTTAGAGATAATTATCTGAGGTACTTTTCGGTATCCAACGTCGGATACTTTTATATCGTGAAACATGGGCCTTTTAACAACTGCACCAGTATAAATAGTCTGTGATTTAAGCCCCTTGCATTGCTCTGGTTGTACAAGGCTTTTAAATTCATCCAAACTAATTTTTCCAGTTACACATCCATTATCAACTTCATTATTATAAGTTACTACTTCGTCATTCTTAAGCCTTAATCTTAACGTCTTAAGATGTACTTTATGATTAATGAATGCATCCTCTTCTACTTCATAGAAGAAGATTTTTCTGTCATTTTGATGATAGTAAGCTTGATTTGATAACTCTTTACCATTTTTTGAGACAAGAATAAAAGTCGCTTCAACAACTTGCTCATCTAATGAAACTTCTAGTTCAATCTCATTTTCGTTTGTAAGATCATAAAGAGAAAGACTCTTTTGAGAGTTAATGTTTCTTAAATACATTGGTCTATTAGTTGAGCCACTTTCTTCACAAGTTACTTTATTCTCACTAGAGACCAAGTTAGTTCTGAAATTCTCACATTCAATCGAGAATGTTGATCGCATTTCATTTGAAGCTAATTTAAAACTTTTATTTATTTTCTCCTTGTCTGATGAGTTACAAGATACAAATAAAACTGTTGCCAATACTAATAACTTTTTCATTACTCTCTCCTTATTCCTTAATTAGGATTGTTCCTACTAATTTTGGTTCAACGGGATAACACTTCTTCACACCAAGGTTTTCAGACATGCTAAAAAATCGATCATTTACTCCTAGGCCACAGTTTTTACAAAGCTTATTTACTTCACTATTTTGAAGGCCTCGATTTACCTTCTCATAAACCGTTCCAAAAGGAAGATAGATTCCCTTTTCTTCATAAACTTTATGATCATAAAATCCTTCAGTGAAACATAGACGATCTTCAATTTGCTCAAGCTCAAATCCAAACTCTGTTTTATTAAGTTCGTACAGCTTTTCAACAGGAACCTGTTGAGTCGTCATGTGATCAAACAAACGATACTTTGATGTTATTTGATATACTTTGTAATCTACTCGCTTCATCTTAGGAAACTTCTTAGTACCTTCATAGAATTTTGGAGATTCAACTTCTGCTTTAAAGTTTGGAATAAATTTTAAATTTGGGCATTGGCCACGAAGATCATCAAGGTTAATATCTTCTACGTTAAAGAGTCCGGTGTCACATCCCTTATCTTCAATTCTTGCAACGGCCACAGGAGTTCCTCCTGTGTGATAGTTTGAGATCTTTAGGTAAACGTCGTGTGCACTAAAGTCTCCAATTCTAAGTTCCTTAAATTTAATAGAATTGAAACCATTGTAAAGCATATCTTCAGAAAGCCTCTTGCCATACTTAGAAACGAGATAAAAATACGCTTGAATTGGCCTTTGAGTTACAACTTCTAGCTCAACAACAGCATGTCTTTTTAACTTATCTTGCTCAATTAATTCTTCATCAATAGAAAATAGAAATTGTGCTTCTTCATTAATTAGAGATGTAGGACATGTGATTTTTTCTTCAATAATATCAGTCTTAATACCCACGCATTGAATACTCGACTCAGCAAGGCTTTGACGCTGATAAGTTAACTTCTCTTCTTTTGTTTGATTTTCATTACCACAAGATACTAGTGAAATAAGTGCTATTAATAATAGTAGACGCATATAAAACTCCTTTGATTTATGGCCGTTTTAGCGACATTTTTCTCAAAGGAGTCTTTTTTTCTAAATTGAAATGATATTTTTTAAACTTGAAATACTATGAACCAAAGCCTTTAAGCTGTTCCCCGCCAAGTACATGAAAATGCGTATGAAAGACACTCTGGCAACCGTGTTGATTAATATTTGAAACGACTCGAAAGCCATTGTTTTCGAGCTCATTTGATTGAGTAAACTCTTTAATAGCATCAAATACCTGGGCCATATCATCGCGACTCATCTCATTTACATTCTTAGAGTGGTTGCGATGGATGAAGAGATAATGCTCTTTTGCAAGAGGTTGAATATCTTTAAATCCAATAACGTGATCATTTTCAAATACTTTATCAGAAGGTATTTCACCTTTTAGAATTTTACAAAATAAGCAATCATCCATAACTATCTCCCTATTCGTTTACTAATTCGACATGGGCCCCGAGTTTTTGAAGCTTCTCTGGTAAATCTTCATAACCACGTTGTAGGTGGTAGACGCGATCAATCTTCGTTTCACCATAAGCACAAAGAGCAGCAAGAACAAGAGCAGCTGATGCTCTTAGATCTGTACACATCACAGGAGCTGCCGTTAGAGGACGTCCACCTTCAATAAAGACCGAACTTCCCAATTGCTCAATACTTGCACCAAGACGTGTTAACTCAGGTACGTGCATGAAACGGTTTTCAAAAATATTTTCAGTCACAAGAGAGTTCCCTTCAACAACAGTTAGAAGAGCAACCATCTGTGCTTGTACATCTGTTGGGAAACCTGGAAATGGCTCAGTTATAACTTTTGATCCTTTTAGAGATGAAGGATATGTCTTAACGTAGTTGTCACCAATTTCTAACTTAGCTCCCATCCCCTGAAGGTTTTCAAGAACATTAAAAAGGTGTTTTGGATTAAAGTTTTTTACAGTCATCTCAGACTTAGTCATTAATCCACCAATAATATAAGTTGCCGCTTCAATACGGTCACCTATTGCTTGATAAGTTCCGCCGTTTAATTCCTTCACTCCATCAATAACAAGGCGAGACGTTCCAATCCCAGAGACTTTTGCACCTAGAGAGTTTAGGAAATTTGCCAGATCATCAATCTCTGGCTCCATTGCTGCGTTTTCAATAATAGTTTGTCCGTCAGCAAAAACACCGGCCATCATAAGATTCTCAGTGGCACCTACTGATGGGAATTTTAACTTAACAAGTGCACCTGTTAGATGATCAGTTTCAGCAAAGACAAAACCATTTTTCATTTCGATCTTCACATTCATCTTCTCAAGATTGTCTAAGTGAATATCAATAGGACGTGTCCCAATAGCACAACCACCTGGAAGAGAAACCTTTGCCTTTCCAAGGCGTGAAAGAAGAGGACCTAGAACAAAGATAGAAGCACGCATTGTTTTTACGAGCTCATAAGTGGCCTCATGTGAGCTTAGTGAAGAAGCATCAAAAGTAACATTCTTACCATCTCTATTACATTCAACTCCCATCATCTCAAGAAGCTTAAGCATTGTATTAATGTCACGAAGCTTTGGAAGATTTGTGAGAGTCACTTTCTTATCCGTTAAAAGAATTGCCGCTAAAATTGGTAGGTATGCATTCTTAGCAGGAGATATCTCAACCTCTCCAGACAGTCTCGCTGGGCCTTTAACTATGATTTTATCCATTCTTTCTTCCTTTTAAAAAACGATAGCGATCAGTATAGTCCTTGATTAACTCAAGTTCGCCAAAGTTATATTCCCCTAAGATATCTTTTAATCTTTCCAGATGCAATTCACTACCTTCCATAATGAACAGCCCGCCATTTTTAAGCTTTTTCTGTGCCTGATCAAAGAAAGTTTTAAACCAATTATCGTAATCCTGATCTTTTAAGTAAAGGGCCAAGTGAGGTTCAAATGAATGAACTTGTCCATGTACTTCACTTAAGTCAGCATTTTCTTTGATATAAGGAGGGTTCGTAATAATGATATCCAGATCTCCTGGAATATTTTCCATACGATCTGATTGTTGAAATTTTAATTTTACTGTTTTTGGATAACGGTAGCGATGAAAGAATTTATTTGCACGAGCAACATCCAAAGCCTTCTCACTAATATCACTTGCAATGATCTCGGCATCAATTTCACCAATCTCCCCTGCAAGACTTAGCGCGATGGCACCACTTCCCGTACCAATATCCGCAATCTTTATATGATCTAATCTATTCTTTCTAATGTATTCGGCCGTCCACTCCACCATGATCTCAGTTTCACTGCGTGGAATGAGAACATTTTCATTTATGTAGAATGAGGAGCGATAGAAGAATGATCGATTGCTAATATATTCGAGGGGGATTCCCAGCTTAACTTTTTTTAGAAATTCTTCAATGACACCCTTATTTTCAGAAATGTAGATGTCATCAAATTGTGAATCGAGAATACGACAAAAGTTTTTCAGCTCTAGCTTTAATCTTCCTAAGCTTATTCCAGGGTAGTTCGCCTCTAAGAATTGCTTATTCTCATTATAGAAAGAGCTGATGTAGTCGCCGAGAGTGGTGAAGCTCACACAACTCTCCTTTATTCCTCTTGGCCTTTAAGAAGTTCTGCTTGATTATGAGCAATAAGTGCATCAATAACAGGAGCAAGATCTCCTTCAATAATCTTATCAAGAGAATAAAGTGTTAGACCAATACGGTGATCTGTTAGACGCCCTTGTGGAAAGTTATAAGTTCTAATTCTCTCAGAACGATCTCCCGTTCCAATTAGTCCCTTTCTTTCCGCAGCTTCTTCAGCATTCTTCTCTTGAAGCATCTTATCGAAGATACGAGCGGCAAGAATCTTCTTTGCCTTCTCTTTATTCTTAAGCTGTGACTTTTGATCTTGGTTATAAACCGCAATTCCCGTCGGAATGTGAGTCATACGAACCGCTGAATCTGTCGTGTTAACGTGCTGTCCACCTGAACCAGATGCACGCATAACTTCAACACGAACATCATTCATATCAAGTTCCCACTCAAGATCATCAGTTTCTGGCATTACTGCAACTGTGATAGTTGATGTGTGAACGCGACCTTGTGATTCAGTCTTTGGAACACGTTGAACTCTGTGAACCCCTGATTCATATTTCATTTTTGAGTAAACTTTCTCCCCTGAGATTGAGAAGATTACTTCTTTAATCCCTTCGTCATTTTCAGAAAGTGATTCGATTTCAACTTTCCATCCAAGTGCACGAGCATAGTTTTGGTACATTCTTAAAACGTCAGCTGAGAAAATCGAGGCCTCGTCCCCTCCGGCACCGGCACGAATCTCAACCATACAGTTTTTATTATCTAAAGGATCTTTTGGAAGTAGAAGAAGTTTTAACTCCTCCTCTAAATCTGGAATCAATGGCTCGTTCTCATCGAGAACTTCTTTTGCCATCTCTTTCATATCAGGATCACTTTCCTTAAGCATCTCTTTTGCTTCGGCAATATCCTCTTTTATTTGCTTATATTTCTTATAAGCAACAACAACGTCCTCTAAGTTTGATCTCTCTTCAGAGATTTGCTTAAATTCAGTTTGTCTTTCATATAATGTCGGGTCTGCCATTTTTTCAGTTAGTACTTCGAAACGTTGTACTACTGAATCAAGCTTATCAAACATACTCATTTAAAATCCTTTTTACTTCAATTAACTATTCATAGACTCCATGAATTCGTTATTTGTCTTAGTCTTCGTCAGTCTCTGAAGCATAAACTCCATTGCATCAATTGTACTCATTGGGTGAAGTACTTTTCTTAGAACATATGTTCTTTGAAGATCTAGTGGCTCCATAAGAAGGTCTTCCTTACGAGTCGATGATCTATTGATATCAAGAGCTGGGAAGATACGCTTTTCAAGAAGCTTTCTATCAAGTTGAATTTCAGAGTTACCAGTACCTTTGAATTCCTCAAAGATAACTTCATCCATTCTTGAACCTGTATCAACAAGTGCAGTAGCGATGATTGTAAGTGATCCACCGTTTTCAATATTTCTAGCAGCACCGAAGAATCTCTTTGGTCTGTGTAGAGCATTTGAGTCAACCCCACCAGAAAGAATCTTTCCAGATGGTGGAACAACAGTATTATATGCACGGGCAAGACGAGTAATTGAATCGAGTAGAATAACAACGTCTTTTCCAGCTTCTGTAAGACGCTTTGATTTCTCAAGAACCATCTCAGCAACTTGTACGTGACGATTTGCTGGTTCATCAAATGTACTTGATACAACCTCAGCATCAACGTTTCTCTTCATATCTGTTACTTCTTCTGGTCTTTCATCAATTAGAAGAACGATTAGTACGGCTTCCGGATGATTTTCAGTAATTGCATTGGCAACATCTTGAAGTAAGTGAGTCTTACCTGCTTTTGGTGGAGCAACGATTAGACAACGTTGTCCAAAACCTTGAGGAACAAACATATCAATCATACGAGTTGAATAATTTGTTGGATTATATTCAAGGTTAATTTTCTTTTCAGGATAAAGAGGCGTTAAGTTATCGAAAAGAACTGTCTTCTTGTGAGCTTTTGGATCTTGATCGTTGATCGTACTTACTTTAAGAAGTGCAAAGTATCTTTCATTATCTTTTGGTGGACGAATTTGTCCCTCAACAGAGTCACCTTTTTTAAGAGAGAATTTTCTAATCTGGCTTGGAGATACGTAAATATCATCGGCACCTGGTAGGTAGTTATATCCAGGAGACCTTAAGAATCCGAATCCGTCTGGAAGAATTTCTAAAACACCGTTTCCGAAAATCTCTTGTTTATCTTTTGCGTGGGCCTTAAGAATAGCAAAGATTAGCTCATGCTTCTTCATACCTGCCGAGTTTTCAATTTTAGCTTTTTCGGCAAGCTTGTTTAAGTCCTCAATTTTCTTTTCTCTCAATTCACTTAAATGCATAAAAAGTTTTACTCCTGAAAATATATGAATTTGAATATCTGAATATTAGTTAGAATTGCCTCTAGTAAGTCGGCCCATTTAGACATGGACGATGTAGATTAATTTCATTGGTAATGATTTTAGTAGATAAATTCATCATAAACTGTCACCCCTTGCTAGTCAAGCTAACATTGGCGTTGACTTTAAGCAGCAAAAAGCGCATAAATACCTAATATGAATGAATTTTCAAGCTATCCAAAATTTAATGAACTAAAAGGCCTCAATATTCTTTCCATCGATTATGGAGAAAAAGTTATTGGCCTTGGCTTCTTTTGTCCCGGACGAGAGCCATTTCCAATTGGAGCAGGTCGTATCATTAACAAGGGTTTGGCCCACTTTTATAAAGAGCTTGAAGCTATCATTGAAGACCTAGTGGTTGAAGTTATTGTCATGGGAATTCCCTACTACGTCGATGGTAACGAAAGTGACAAGACAAAAGAGCACAAGGCATTATTTAACGCATTAGTTGAGAAATTTCCTACGATAAAATTCTATCAGCAAGACGAAACTCTTACGACTAAGTCCGCCAAAGAGCGCATGGAAAATTCTCCAGAGTTCAATTTTCAATACGATCCAACAAAAATTGATGAGCTAAGTGCTGTTATCATTCTTGAAGATTTTATCCGTAGTTAAAATTCAAAGAAGATAATTTCACAAAGTCCAAAAATGAGATATCCTATTGTTATGACAAAGAAACATTTATTTATATTTTTGGTGCTGGCACCAGCGTTCGCAATTACACTTTTAGTGGCACACACTTATTACAATATTTATCATTGGGGATATTCTGGCCCACAGACAGAATTTCAAATAAATAGCGGTGATACATTTGGTACAATCAATTACCGTTTGGCCCAAGATAAATTGATCTATTCTCCTCGCCTATTTCACCGTTACGTGAAATTTGAAGGGCATCTAACAGACTTTAAAGCAGGTCGCTACGTCATCCCAGAAGGGATTACAATGAGTGAACTTCTAAAACTTTTAATAAGTGGTAAAAGCTTAACTGTAAAAGTCACGATTCCTGAAGGATATAACCTTTTTCAGATTGCCAAAGTTTTAGCAGATGAAAAAATCGTTGATGAAAAGGCTTTTATTAAGGCCGCTAAAGATAAGAAATTAACACAAGCATTTGGAATTCCTGCAAATCGTATGGAAGGTTATCTATATCCTGATACTTATCAATTTCATGAGAAGATGGAACCAAAGGCAATTATTGAAAGTATGTATAGTAACTTTAAAGATAAGATTAAAGACTTAGACTTTTCAAAAGTTAATTTAACAAAGCATCAAATTGTAACTCTTGCATCGATGGTAGAAAAAGAAACTGGTGCTAAGTTTGAGAGACCTACAATTTCTGGTGTTTTCCACAATCGTCTAAAAAAGAGAATGCGTCTTCAATCAGATCCAACAACAATTTATGGAATCTGGGAAAGCTATAACGGAAATATTAGAAAGAAACACTTAAGACAGAAAACTCCTTATAATACTTATAAAATCTCAGGCCTTCCTGTTGGCCCAATTGCTAATCCAGGTTATGCGGCCCTAAAAGCGGCACTTAATCCAAAGACTCATCGCTATCTATACTTTGTTTCTAAAAATGATGGAACTCACGTTTTTTCTGAGACGTATAAGCAACATCGAGAGGCCGTAAACTTCTGGCAAAAGAATCGCGCAAATAGAAAAGGGCGAAGCTGGCGTGATTTAAATAAGAAACAATAGTAAGGAAGTATAGATGAAGTTATGGTCATCATTTGATCAAGATTATATTTTAAAGAGGCTTACTTCCCTTTACGAAGAAGGTGTTACAATCAACTTCTGGCAAAGCAATGACGATGTCAGAGAAGATTATCAAGCAAAGTTCACTGGTGTAACAAGTGAGAAGTGCTCAATTAAGCTTACTGCTGAAACAGCTCCTCTCTACACTCGTATTGCGCCTTTATCACCAATCTTCTTCCACTATCCAGCTGGTGACTTAATTTTTAAAAAAGATATTTTTAAATTAGAAAATGGTGGTATCTCATTTAAAACGCCAAGTGAAATACGTTGTCGTGACCGTCGAAGTGTCGAGCGCTTCAATTACAAGTACCCTGACTATAAGAATATCTCTTACACTCTTGAAGATAGTGAAGAGATTATTAATGATATTATTATCGATATCTCTCTTAGAGGACTGGCCTTTGTCATTGATGCTAAAAAGAAAGATAAGTACCAACTTGGGACAAAGATTTATATTCGATCAATCACAGACCAAGAACTTCCAACAAAGCATGAGGCCAAAGTCGCCTCTGTTAATCGCTACCATGTAAAGGGAGAAGGATTACAAAATCACCTCTTACGCATTGGACTTGAATTTACTCAAACACTTGAGTCTGTAACCTATGACTCTATTGGATCTCTAGTTAAGAAGAGACAAAATAAGCTTAAAGGATTTGATACCAAATTTTTTAACGGATTAAATCCTGATGACTATGAAAAGCAACTCGCTGTTATTTACAGTAAAAATCCACAGCTTGCGGCCAATATCAATGAATCCGTTGAAGACATTGATCGTCTTCGCTATATGACAATTGATATGAAACGCGAGTTCTTCTTAGAATTTAGTTTAGATCTAATGGCATGTGCCCTTCGCATGTCTTCAAAAGAGCTTATTAACGAATTATTATCTGAAGTAACAGATGGTGTTCGTGAAGAATTCCTTGAAAAGTACGACCAACCAAAGCCGGCCTCGGCAATTAATAAGGCCCAAGATGAGCTTCGAAAATTCATTCGTGAAAAAGAAAAAGATGGCTCATTTGTCCTAAGTCCTAAGTCTTTTGTGAAATACGTCTAAATGTTGGCATAACTAGACTTCCCCAAGTACATAAAGAACTGAAATCACGTAACTTTTTAAAATAGACTAACTAAAGTTTATTATTAGTTAAGACGATGAATATTAGTATTAATTTGTGGGACATAGCTATGAAAAAGTATCTAAACTTTTTAATTTTGATCTTACTTTTGGCCTTCACTTCATGTGGAGCTAAAACTTCAAATGTAGCAGTAAAACTACAAGGCTCATTCTCACAAGTGGCAGGACTATTTGAAAATGGTGCTGTAATGATCGCAGTTGGTGGACCAAGCGACAAGCCACCTCTTCTCTATACTGTTCCACTTAATTCAGCATCTTTTGATCACACATTTGATAACGGTATTTGGAAAATTATGATTCTTGGTTGGGATGGTGCCACACCAGGTGAAACGATGAAAGGAAATCTCTACTGCTCAGTTGTGAACAATGTTTCTTTCCCAGATCAAAGCACCCTTAATTTTAATCTTAGCCAAGTTGATACAGACGCAAATTTAGTTGTCGATCCAGGACATCCATGTGGAGCATTTATCGATGGATTACAAACTGTAAAGTATGCTTCAATTTGTGAAACTGAAACTTGTGATTCTGGTAACTACCTTAGATATAATAATACTAATCTATCTCTTAAATTTGGAATACCTTTCTATGAAGGACCTATTGATAAGCATTCAATTCTAACTCAAGCACGATTCACCAGTGAAATGAACGAATGTTATAGTGCTGCCAATAGTAATTTGATCGACGGGGCAGACTATGCAAAATTAGATATTGATCTTGCTGCCACAGGGATTACACTTCCATTTAGATTAACAGGTGGGTTTCACCTACCGATTCGAATGGAAGGATATGAAGACACTGTTGATAATACGATGGATTGCTCTAAAGGCTTTAACAATGCGGTTACCACAATTAACAGCATTGGTGAAGTAGACGCTGCAAGTGGACTACCGAGGCACTGGAGTGATGGAACAAAGTTTATCTACAAAATGCCGTTATCACCATTTGCAATAACAGGCCTACCTACTAATTCAATAGTTAGAAATTTATACGAAGTCGTTGATATTAATGGCCCTTACAATGACGATAATTACGGTGACGGTATCATTTCATATACATGTGACTACACATCGACAAGTGTCTCAACACCTCAAGTATGTCCTGCGGCCTCAACTATGATAGAGTCTGGTTATTTTTCATTTGATTCTACCAATGGCCAAATCATATTAGATGGTACGACTTATCCACACTTTGCGATGGGAAGTCAAATCACATTTAATATCGTTGCTAATTACACTGTTAATAGTACCAATTACTCTGAAAATAAGTCTTTCACTATTGGCTTTGATCCGATTTGGGGACTTAATTATACTCAGGCCCAAGGAACACTTGGAAGTCTTAATAATACTGATCAGACTAGTAATTTCATTGATCTTACCAATATGGCCGACTCTCAGTTAAATATTACAGGAGTGGATATTACTGGTAATACCGGTGAAACAGTCGTTCCTGTCGTAATTATTTCAAGCTGTACGAATGGTTCTCCTTGTCGAGTTGAGCTAGATGCTTCTGCTGTGACGACTTCGGCAACTGGTAACGTAAACATCCATCTAGAAAGTGGTGGTGATGTCACGACTGAAACACTCCCCTATAATTTCGTACCTTAATTGGCCCATAATTATGCCAAACTCGAGAAGTGTTCGAATTACAAGTAGCTAATATTAGATAATATTTAGAGCGTTCACTACTTAACATTAAAATTAAATTAACCGATAAGAGTATTGGATAGTAATGTTTTGGGGAACGTATGCACCGTAAATTCATTAAAGCTTTAGGATTAGTTTTTCTTTCAACTCTTCTTTTTACATCTTGTGCAAAGAAAGCATCTAATACAACTGTGACGATTTCAAAATCATCTTTCTTAGTTGGAGATCTCAGTAACACATTTGATGGTGGAGTTTTAATTATTGGAAAGAATCTCGATTCTAATCAAAGTTTTCAACTCGCACTTGACCCAACATCTCCTTCAACTATTGATATCGAACTTCCTTTTGGTACATACGATGTCAAGGCCATTGGTTGGCATGATGGAGCAACTCCAACAAAGATGAAGGGAACTAGATACTGTAGTCAAATAACCTCTGTCGTTGATCAAAATGAAACTCCAATGCAGCTAAACATGACACAAGCTACTTGTGCAAGTTTAACAAACCTCAATATCTATGACGGTACAACAAATAACGATTTTAATATTGAAGCATGCCATGGTGTTGTCAAAGTACCGGGACTTGGAGAAAGAGATAGTTGTGGCGAAGCAGGAAGTATTGCGAGGTCTCTAAAAGTTAAATACCTAAGTATTGATGCGGACGGAAACTTAAACAACGCACTCTCTCTTACTTCAGAATGTGTTGATGTCTATGCTCCAGGAACAGAAAACGAAGAATATTTTCAATATAGAGTTTCAGATATATCTGATATTGTTCAAGGAGAGGCCGGATATAAAACTCCAATAGAAGTCACTGCGTATCGGTTACCTGGATGTCCTGTTGGTGGAGACTCCGTTACACGACGTCCACCAAGACCTGCTGATATACCTAATGATAAGTATTTTAAAATCAAAAAAAGTGATGCTGGATTAGACTTTATGATAGGAATTAATTCTTGTAATTTTCCTGGCGCACTAACTGCTGCACCTTTTGCAAATGGTGCGGCCATAACAAAAAATTCAAATGTCATTTGTACTGTAAATCAATTCAATGAAATCGCAAATTATCCAGATAAAGAATTTATTATCGGTCAAACGATAGACTTTGGTGGAACGCCACCAACAACAGCTTCTTCAACACACTTTTCAGGTTATATTGAAGGAGATATTTGGATGTCAGAGACTAAAGTCCCTCATATAAAAGGTCTTCCAGGGAGCTTATTTTTCTCACTTGGAAGTAATGTTGCTGATTATTCCGCCGGTATAGAACATTTAAATATTGATGTTAGCTCTATTACAGATGGTCCTGTTATTGCAAAAATGCTCAAATATGATTCAGAATTCTATAGCATCAACCTTAATGGCCACATGACAAACTCTTCGCCATCTTTTATTCCTGATGGAACAAGTATAGGTGATACTTGTGGTGCTCTATTTAACCAAGTTTACTATACTGGAGCAGGGTCTCAAGTTTATGCAGATGTTGACTTTGAAAAAATAACATTCTCAAATTTCAAATTAACATGTAACGGGTTATCTGGAACTAATGCTAATTATATTGGTGGACTGATTGGAGCGGCGACTTCAGGAAACACAGAGACAGCAACAAATAGAACCTTTAGATTTGATCGTATTGAAGGCGATATCTTTATTGAAGTCGACTCTACAAATGCAAACCAATCAATTGGTGGTCTCATTGGCCTTTCTGAAAACCAAACGACAATTGATACTTGGTCTAACAAATATTCAATTACAAATACTTTTACTTCAAGCCCTCCTCGAATAATTGGAGGACTCCTTGGCCAACATCAATCAACGGCCGCAAATTCAATGGGTAAACTTCATTTAAATGATAATAATATTCATACAAATATCTTAAGTAATCTTGGATATGGGGCCATTCAAGGAGCAGGAGGACTTGTTGGAAAAGTTTTTAATCCTGATGAATTATATATACGTGGTTCAATAGTAACAGGAAACATAAATACGAATTTAAAAAATGCTGGTGGAATTATAGGTCATCTCTATTTTGAATCAAATACCAATTCTGCAAGTATCCAAACAACTTTAAATAATGCAACAGTACTAGCAGATGGAAGTGCAGGAGGTATCATTGGAGGATTATCAATAGATAACTTTACCAATGTATATCTTTCCACTGTAACAAACCGAGGACAAATTACAGGAGCTATAGGTTCAAGTTCGAATGAGGGAGTTGGAGGTATTGTTGGAAGCCTCCTAAATTCAACAGCAGGCTCATCTCTAAGTATCAGCACCTCTTCTAATAGAGGAAGTATCTCCTCAGTTAAAGGTCACTCAACAGTTAATGCAGCAGGCTCTATCGTTGGCCTATTTAATACAACAGCACTAAACTTCTCTGCGACAGGTGTTTATGCAGATATTTCAGATATAAAAACAGCAGGAGCTTCAAGGCCCTACTTTATCGGTTTTATTAACGATCTGACTTCTGCAAATATTTCAACAAACTTTTATTTAGATGAAGTTCTTTTTTCCGGATACACAAGTACTTCTCCTTTGAGTGAAACTCTTACTTACTACGGTGATAATACAAACCAGTATGCTTTTACATATGGAACTTTTGGTTCAAGTCCATTTCCAGCATCACTAAACGATCACCCTCTCTACACACTAGCTGGAGATTCAAAACTTGATCTATTTCTAAATAAATATATGCTCTTTGACTCAAATGGGAGATCCATTATAAATGGATCTGAAAGTAGCCCCTTCTTAATTAAAGCTAAGTCGGATATTGGTTTTGTGAATACTTCAATTGGCGCAAAGTTCTCATGGCGACTTACAACGAATATTGATATGGGTGGAGACTTCCTTCAATTATCACCTACAAACACACCATTTGAGGGAGACTTTGATGGAAATGGATATACTATTTCAAACTTCACTAATGATTACTCTGTCTTATCAACATTAATGCCTAATAACGGAATCTTCCCTCATGTTAGCTACGGAAGAATTAAAAACCTCAATTTAAAAGGTGGAAATGTTACTTTTAAATGCTCTCCTATGACTTACAACGGATCAGGAGTTTTAATTGGGCAACTTTCAACATCTGGACAATGGGACGGAAATGGAGACCCACAACTTTTCAATCTCTCTGTTTCTAATACAAATATAACAATGCCGAGCGGAAGTGATTGCAAGGGCGCCTCACCTTTTATTGGATATTTTAATTCAGATAATGGAGAAGATGCTGCTCGTTTTCAAAACATAAGTATCATAAATAATACGATTGATGCTAGTAAGTCTGCTGGACTCGTCGGTTACATCTACCTACCTTCAAGTACAACATTTCCATTTAAGAATGTTGAAGTAGTAGGAAATAAATTTATTGGTGAAAGTGTTACGACTTCAACTTCATCAAGCGCCTTCTTTGGTGCTTCCATTGCAAGTGGGATATACACTTCTTATGAAAATGTTCTCTTTATTGGTGATGTCAACGGAGATAATCCTGGTGCTATTACAAACGATGAAAATCTTGCGAATTTAGGTGCTTCAACAGATTCTCTAATTAGTAATGCCTATGCCTTCTTTGATGGCGGCCAGTATATTCAAGGAACTGCCTTTACAAATAACGGTGCAACAAGCTTAGCCGATATTGGAACGACATCATTTGATGACTACTTTATTCACGATGCTACAGTAGGCACTGTACGCTTAGACCGCGAGTATATAACAGAAGAAATTTATGATTAAGATGCCATGATAAATTGGCAGAAATAGCGAGGACGCGTTCAGCGTCCTCTTTTTTTATCCGGCAGAACTTACCGATTTCATTAGCTTAAGGAAAATTTACTAAATAATTCCCACCGCATGACGATGTAAGCCTACAATAGACAGCCAAAGCTTTTGTCTCACTAGATTTTATAGGAAAAAGACAGAGGTTTTGAGGCAACTATTTAATATAAATTTAAAGCAACTATTGCCCATAATAAAAATTACTTTTGAGCTAAATAAAATCAAGGGTAAAATTAATAGGAAGGCAATTAGAAAATCTTTGCTTGTTTTACTTCGTTAAGGAGGAGGACTAAATGGAAGCTGAAAAATTGGAACATTTCAAAAAGAAACTACTAGCGGCTAAGGCGGAAATTCTTAACGGTGGTATTCTGACGAGTACAGAAGATTTAAAGATGTCAACGGATGACCTACCTGATGAGGGAGACGTTGCCAACGCAGTTATTAATCAACAGGTTACATTCAATATGAGAGCCCGTGCTATGCACAAGCTTCGTTTAATTGAAGAGGCCCTTCATCGCGTGGAAGACGGGACTTATGGTCACTGTGAAGACTGTGATGAGCCAATCGGTGCTAAAAGGCTTGAGAACCAGCCATGGGCCGAATTATGTATCACTCACGCTGAAGAAAGAGAGCGTGAAGAACAACACATGCGAAGAGTCGGTTAAGACTTTTTACATATTCCAAATGTTAGTAATAAAAGCCTGCATACGCAGGCTTTTGTTTTTCCTGTCTCCTAATCTTAGAAAGCAATACTTTCATCTACATGAAACTTCTCTTTCTTGATATAGACAAATTTAGAAATATCCTTCCTCAATATCTTTTTGATTTTCTGATTGGTTTTAATGATCTCATTCACTTTTGGACTAGTGGGAGATGACACTGTGTTGTTAATTGGCGCGACAATCATAATGTAAGCAAATAAGAAAATGCTAATTGATAATGTCCATATTGTTTTCACTAAACTACCCTCCATGGTAACTTCTTCTACGTTCATAAATAAGCACATGAGATGCCAAATTTTGGTATAATAATTTCGGTGACTTACTATAGTAGAGCGATGAACACGGTGGCTTTTTGGCCTTCTTTTAGGACACCACTAAAACAAAAGTGTATAAGATTTTGACACCTATCTATAAACTATCCATACTGACTATAGGTGAACAACTTAAGTAGGTAGAATCACTATATTAGTGTTGGCATCAAGCCTGCATTATATATAGTGAGTTTGAGTTTAGACATAAGGAGCACTCTTGAAACTTAAATTAAACCTAAAATCATTCCTACTTATTTCAACATTAGTTGCATCTTCAACTTTTGCACAAGATTCTGGAAAGAAGCTAACTCTTGATCAGTTAAGAGCACGTGTTTTCAAAAAAGAATATCAAAGCACAACGACAAAAACTGATGTACTTCACTCACGTTTTTCAAGCTGGGGTGTAAAGAACTCTTTTGATAAAGGTTCTATTAATCTTCCAGGTGCACTGAAGAAGCTACAAGCAAAACAAGATGTTGTTGTTGCTGTTATCGATACAGGAATTGATCCAACTCACCCATTCCTTAAAGACAACTTATATGTACCAAAAGGACAAGCAGGTCTTTCAAACTTTGGATTAGATTTTTCTAAAGGTGCAAAGAATGTAAAGACTCCATATGATAAGAACCGTCACGGAACTCACGTTTCAGGTATTATCAAGTCTGTTTTTCCAAACGTTAAGATTCTTCCTCTTAAGTATTACAACAGAAATGCTTCTGGGAAAGACAACTTAAATTCAACGATCAAGGCCCTTCGTTATGCTGTTGATCTTGGTGTTGATATTATTAACTACTCAGGTGGTGGACCAGAGCCAGATTTAGAAGAATTAGAAATTCTTAAAAAGGCCGAAAGAAAAGGTATTATCGTAGTAGCTGCTGCTGGTAACGAGCAAGAGAATATTGATAATTCAAAGTCTGCTTACTACCCAGCAAGTTATAAGCTTTCAAATATTATTACTGTAACTGCACATAACCAATCAATGCAAATCCTTAACTCTTCTAACTGGGGTGTTGAGACTGTTGATGTATCGGCTCCAGGTTATAAGATCAACTCTGCTATTCCAACTCAGAGAAATGGTCTTCTAACAGGAACATCTCAAGCGACTGCATTTGTTTCAGGTGTTGCAGCAATGCTTAAAGCTGGCTACCCAGGACTTACTGCTAAGCAAATTAAGAAGATCATCTCAATCACTGCTAAGAAAGAGATTACTTTTAATGGAAAGGTTAAGTCTTCAGGACGTCTAGATGCGACAGCTGCAATTGATTTAGCAACAAAGCTTAATGATAAAACAAACGGTCAGCTTGCAAAAACAAGAGCAAGTAGAAGAGATGTTGCAAACACTCCAAAAGTAATTATCAGAAAATAATTTTCAAATACTAGATGGCCCTAAAATAGGACGTAAGCGCAAGGGTCATACTAATCAAAAATACCGCCACAAGCATTCCATAAAGCACATAAGAAACCTTAAAAACTCCCATCATTTTATAATTAAAGAAGTTCTCGTATTGCTCCTTAGTACTTTGGTCTTTAGACTCTCCTATTGCGGCCTTAATTCGCTCGTACAAAGAGAATTCTTCAATACCTCTTTGAGCGTATGGATGCCAAATCTCTTGCTCACTAACTCCAGAGTTCATCATCTCAATGACAATATCTGCGAGTTCTTGAAGATAAAGAGGGCGCAGTTCATCTGATTTTGATGCTTCACTGTAGAAATAGTCTAAGAGATTATTATAGCGACGACGTACTTTTACTAAAAACTTCTTGAACTTCACATCACCTTTAAAGATTTGTGGGTTCTCCATTTCTAGAGGACTAAGAGTTTGCCAGTACTTTTCACGAAAAGTGTAAAAGCTCTTCTCCCCTAAAGGTGAGCCAAGGGGATTAAAAGATAAATCATAATCACACATTTGGCAGCGATCATTTTTAATATTATCGCTATTGCACTTAGGGCAAGTTATAAGATGCACTTCCTGTGCAAGTACTTCGTCCTTGAAGAGATGTTGATGTTTTTGTACGTCGTTTAGAAATTCTGTATCCATAAGAATATTGTAATTTCATAAGGTTAGTATTGGCAAATGTTAAATCATATATAACAATAGAGTATGATTGGAATTCTTAAGCACAAATTTGCTCTGCCCGTACTGCATGTTCTTGCAGGAATTATTTATGCTTTAAACTTTCCCTTTATTGGTGAATTCACAATTTTTCCAACCATATTCATTAGTGCGGCCATCATCTTCTATGGCCTAGATAAAGAAAGACGCTTCAAATTCAATCTCCTCAATATCTTCTTATTTTGTTGGGGTTATAATTTAGCAGGCTACTATTGGTTAATGTTCACTTTAAATGAATTTGGTGGACTATTTTTTCCATTTAACTTTCTAGTATGGCAGCTCTTCTCTTTAGTGATTGCACCACAATTCTATCTCTTCTTAATCATCTTCTACTTTTTAAGAGATCGTATTAAGCTGGAAAGTTTAATCGGTGGCATCTTCTACTGCCTAGTATTTGTGATACTTGAGATATTTACACCACAGCAATTCCCTGCTCTCTTTGGCCATCCTTGGCTTAAGATTTCACCTTATTTAAAACCAGCAAAGTATTTAGGTCAGCCTTTTTATAGCTTTCTGACTCTTTATATCGGACACCTTATTTTTAGTTTTTCAAAAAAGAGGCGTCTTCCATCCTTTGCGGCCGTGGCCATCCTTGTTCTCTTATCGGCCAATTTTCTTATGGGGCCGATTAAAAATGAGCTCAACAATGAACTTAATATTCGTGTTGTTCAAGGAAATATAGGAAATGATCTAAAACTTAAGTCGGAGCAAGGAGTTCGTCTTGCCGCTTCAGAGGTCGTTAATATCTATAAGTCGATGAGTCTAAATGACGGCATTGATAAAATGGACTTAGTCATTTGGCCTGAGACTTCATATCCAAGATTTGTTTTTACAAAACTAAATAAGAAAGTGAATGCTGAACTAAGTGAGCTCTTTATAAATTCAAATTCAAAGTACTTTATTGGGACTTATGATCTAGCATCTACAAAGCCAGATGTTTTAGAAAATACATACAATGCTACAATCTTGGCATCAAAAGATGGCGATATTGAGCAAGCCTACCACAAACAGGTTCTTATTCCATTTGGTGAAGGTCTTCCATTTGGCCCATTAAATAAGTATGTGGCCCCATACCTCACTAATGTTTCACTTTTTGCTAAAGGTAAATCTTTTACAAATTTTAAAGTGAAAGATAAGGGATTCATTTCCCTAATCTGCTATGAAGTACTCTTTCCTCGTTATGTCTCAAAGTATTTAAACGCAGTAAAAGAGCGCGGAGAAAAAGTCGACTTCATTGTTAATGTAACCAATGATTCATGGTATGGGCCTTACTCAGAACAGGAACAACACCTATTTCTTGCAAAGTGGCGTGCGGTGGAATTTGGACTTCCAATCATTCGCGCAACGAATACTGGAATCTCATCAGTAATTCTCCAGGACGGAAGTGAGTTAATTCGCACTAAGAATTTCGAACAAACTAATATGGACTTTAAATTCTAAAAACCTTCTTTTAAAAGATCGTGCATGCGGATGAAGCCTTCAAATTTACCATCAGTAATAACTGGTAGAACGTAAATTTTATTTTGCTCCATAAGTTTTAAAGCATCCATCGCAAGCTCATTAGAAGTGATATACTTTGGCTCTTTTGTCATGATTTCAGAAAGTGGTTTTTCAAGAGCATTCTCTTCTTTTGCAATAGATCGGCGAATATCACCTTCAACAAGTATTCCACTGAATTTGTTATTATCCATTACTGCAAGAGCACCTAGAGGCTTATTAGTCATCTCTAGAACAGCATCTTTTAATAGCTTTTCTGAAGTTAGAATAGGACTTTCTTTCAATGGCCACATGAGATCGCGAACTTTCATCGTTAATGACTTACCTAGTTTTCCACCAGGGTGATTAATTGCAAAGCCTTCCTTTGAAAGCCCTACAAATTTCTCATAGGCAACTGCAATAGCATCTCCCATAGCAAGAGCAACTGTTGAAGAAGTGGTTGGAGCAAGGTCATTTATACAAGCTTCCCTTTCAACAGAGCAATCAAATGCAATTCCACATTCCTTTGCAATTGCTTTTGATAGGTCTCCAACAAGAGCAATTCTATGGTCTTTGTGAATGCGAAGAAAAGGCATAAGCTTCATGATCTCACTAGTTGTTCCCGACTTTGATAAGAAAATAATGGCATCATTCTCACTTGTTCTTCCAAGATCCCCGTGAAGGGCCTCAGTTGGGTGAAGGAAAATTGAACGCAGCCCCAGAGAGCTAAATGTTGAAGAAAGCTTTTCACCAATTAGGCCAGACTTCCCAACACCACAAAGAACCATTTGGCCCCCTTTAGCGTGAAGGAACTCAAAAACATTTGTTAACTTGTTGCACATTTGCTCATCTAATAAGCCGATAACTCGGTTTATTGAGTCTGCTTCAAGTTTCAATACTTCCTTCATTTGACTAAAATGGTCCATTATAACCTCATTGTGTACCAAATTTTCATTCTCGATCGAGTGTATGACTATGTTATTATAAATATATGAAAATGTTAAAATTAATCGTCATCTTTACCCTACTTTTTAGTTGTAGTTCATATGAACAATTTGAACAATTAGTTGAAGAATCAGAAATGCCAGCTAAGACCTATAAGGCCAATTTCAATCAGACTTGGCAGGCCGTCTTAGAAATTATGCAACAATATGATATTTCAGTAAAAAACCAAGAAGCTGGGACAATTAAGACACGTTGGATAAATAACACGAGTCAGGTTAATTTCTCGGATGCATTTGGATCAAAAGAGATGGTTAAGGCCGCTCAATTTAAACTCGTTATCAATGTCATTAAAGGATATCGAGGAAAGAGTGAGGTTTCTAAAGTCTCAATCTATCGTCGCCAAATGATTGAAAAAGACTTTCTTCAAGGTTGGAGGGTTGTAAGATCTGATGGAATCCTTGAAAAGACGATTCTCTACCGAATTGATCGTATTCTAAAAAGAGAGAAGATGATCAAAGGTATCGAAGAACAAAAGGCCCGCGAGGCGGAGAAAGAGTTATTCTAATGAATAACGCTTTCTTCCTCTAAATTTTGATTTACGAGAACAATATCCTCTTCAACTTCAATCGTATCATCCATATAAGAATCTCTTCTTCTTAGAATCTTACGGCTAAAGAAAACCATAAAGTCTCTCTGCACTAGAAGCATACACGGTAAAACGACAAGAGTTAGAACCGTCGCAAAGAGTAGACCCCATCCCATACTCATGGCCAGACTCTTAGTGAAGCCAGCATCTCCACCAATTGCATAGGCCATTGGGAAAACACCACCTAGAGTTGTAATACTAGTTAGAATAATAGGTCTTAGACGGCTTGCTGCCCCATCAATAATCTCAGGGCGGTGAAAGCTAAACCAGTCCTTACGATTCTCATTTATCGTTACCACAAGAAGAAGACTATCGTTTACAACAACACCGGCCATACCGATAATTCCAATAATGGCCATTAAGCTAATATCTAATCCCTGTAGGTAGAATGCCCAGATAACACCAATTACACCAAATGGAATTGCAGTACAGATTAGGATCGGTTGCATAATACTTCTAAGAACAATTGCTAAAATGAAGAAGATACCAAGTAGTGCAAAAGCAAACTTTTTGGCCATGGATGCCTTATTCTTACGAGACTGCTCATCAGCATCCTGAGCGTTAAATGTTAAATCAGGATATTTCTTTGAAAGCTCATCTGTAACAAGTTTTACTTTGTTAATTAAGACTTCTTTTTTAATCACTTCTTTGTCAAAAGGAAGATCAACAACAACTCTTCTCATAAGATTTGAGTGCTTAATCACTGACTGCCTCTTCTCCTTCTTCCAAGATCCAAGCTGAGAAGCTCTAATGATATTTCCATTAGAAAGAACAACCGGTAGTTTTCCAAGGTCTTCAAAATTCAATTCATCACCGTCTTTTACATATGTGTAGAATTTAATCTTACGATTACCTACTGCATATTCATAGACCTCATTCTTATTAATGAATTGCACTAGTTGATTTGAAACCTGAGCTAGAGTTAGGCCCCTTGATTGGATTTCATTCTTCTTTGGTGTAAATATCCATGCATCTTTAAATAGAGAGTCGTCTAGATCGACTGACTTTATCCCCTCAATTTTTAGATCTTCAATTGTCTTCTTTGTATCAGCAGTTACTTTCTCCACGTTAAATGGAGTTTGTGAACGAATTGTTACCTCAACTAGGTTTTCACGACTTTCATCATTTCCACCCTTAGCTATCTTCACTTCTAATCGGCTAAAGACACCTGTCTTTTGAAGCTTATCAAGCTTATCTTTTAAATAGGCTTCGACATCCTTCTTATTAGCTTCCACATTATCATCTAGCTGAGAAAAAGATAAACGGTAGCTAAAGTATTGCGGGCCAACTTGTTTTTTACCATTTGTATAATTCTGACCTACTGTAATTTGATAATTCTTATATTTATCCTTATCAATACCTTCCATGATCTTCTCGACTGGAGCTAGTTGCTTATAAGTATCCTTAAGCCCCTTCGTCTCTTTTAACTCTCCAATAAACTCAACAGACTCTGAAGAGATACTTAGGTTGAAGTTAAAGTTGATATTCTTACTAGCAAAAATCATCGAAGCGATCATGATAACCACAAATGAAGCCAGAACGATATAGCGCCACTTTAAAGAGAACTCTAGTAGCTTCACATATCCTCTTTTAAAGCGTTGAAAAACGCTAGACTCATGATGGATATTGGCCTTTGAAACAAAGTGATGTAAGTGATTTGGAAGAATAAAGAAACTTTCAAATAAACTTAAAAGAAGTGCTGCAAACACAACGACAGGAATGGCCAGTAAGATATTTGACATCGAATCTTTTCCTACAAGGATAGGAGTAAATGCGATGAGTGTCGTTGCAACTGTTCCACAAATAGGCTTCCAAGTAGAAAGTACTGCTCCAATAGCAGCATCTCGTGAAGAGGCGCCCTTTTCTAAGTTTTGCATATATTGTTCAGCAATAATAATTGCATCATCAACAATAATTCCGATAACAAGAAGTAGACCAACAACAGAAATTAGATCAATTGAAATTCCAAAAGTATCAAGAACTGTAAAAGTGAAGAAATACGCCAAAGGCATTCCTAAAGAAGTCATTAGAGACGTTTTTAATCCTAGGAATAAAAAGAGAGTGATAACAACGAGGATAATTCCTAAAAATGCATTTGATTGAAGAGCATTAATTTGTCTCTCAATAAATGCAGGGCCATCCTCTACACTAATGACATGTAGCCCTTCTGGAGCGTTTTCATTAATTTGAGCAACTTCTTTTTCTAATACATTCTTAAGTGTAATAGAGTCTGCTTCAGTATCTTTGAAGATATTAAAGCTGCTTGAACGCTTTCCATTTGTATAATACTCTCTCGTCTTCTTTGGTAGTCTGTACTCAAGAGAAGCAATATCTTTTAGCCTAAGGGTGTGGCTAGAATTATTTGATCGAATAATAATATTATTTAGGGCCTCTAGATCATATTCATTATTTTCGATCTCTACAGAATATGTGTCACTTCCCTTAGTAATTGAACCAAGTGGATAAATTCTAAAAGTATCATTGATCTTTCTATAGATATCAGCAGGAGAAAGACGATAACGAGCAAGCTTTTCTTCATTTAATTGGATATATAAATTCTTTTCAGCGTTGTAATTATCAACTCTTGAGACTCCATTTACTCTTTCAAGCTGCTCCTTAATTTTAAGCATCCATTTTTGGTGAGTATCATTTTGTTCATCAAAGTTTTCAATTGCATAATAATTAAACCAAGATTCAGTCTGTTTAAGGTGGCGTACAACAATATCTTCCGTCTCACTTGGAAGATCTCCACGTATATTTTCGATTGCATCTTTGATTCTTGATTCTAACTCTGAGATATCTTCGTAATCATCTTTTACATTAACGTTTATTCTCATGTAGCCTTGTTGTGAATTCGACCAAATCTTATCGATTCCAGCACTACCTTTAATGGCACGCTCAATTGGATAAGTGAGAAACTTTTCAACTTGTGATGGCCCTGCTCCAACAAGAGTTGCAGTAATTTGAATCCTCTTGGATGCCCAATTAGAAATAAGATCTCTTTTCATATGACTTAATGAAATAATTCCAAATAGAATCATCATGACACTTAAAAGATTTACTAAGAAGCTATTATCAACGAAGTATGATACGAGTTTTTTCACAAGCTACTGCCTTATTTAATAAAATAATAAACAGTAGCTTCTAACATTAAGTATGTGAATAAATTAGGTTTTTTGAATAAATGATCGAATTTACATGACCTAAGTACTTAAAAATACTTAGTAGGCCATGATATAAGTCACCCAAGACTCACAATTTTCTTCATCATTTGATTGGTAGAAGTTTCCGTCCCCTGTTCCGTCGTCGTCCTCACCTTCCCAGTAAGTTACAACGTTCTCGAAACCAGCATCCTTCATAATGTCTTTAATTTCACCAACTGACCAATGTCTCCAATTATAAGAGAAAGCTTCACGGTAAAGCTTATTATCGTGATGAGTTTTAAAATGAATATAATATTGTACTTCTTCTGTAAGAGGATTGTAGCTATCGCAATCCCAGAAGTAAGTATGGTCTTCGTGTTCAGTCTCTTCTTCTAGTTCTTGGCGACATTCTTCTCCACCGAAGATATCAACCATAAAGATACTCTCAGGACCCATATTCTTTTTTACTTGCTTAAAATAATTTAAAAGAACATTTCTTTCTTTAAAAATGAAATATGAGAAGTTAAATGCAACAGTAACATCTGCAGTAAAGTCATAATCATCAAGAACATTTCCACGAATATAGTGCATACGTGTTTTTTCTTCTTCAGTTAATCGAGAGTAATGATTTTCGATACCATAGGCCTGTGGTTCTTCATCAAGATCAATTCCCCAAGCTTGGCGATCCTTACCTTCTTTAACCCAGTCACAGGCCATTGCAGCTGTTCCACCAAAGTCTTCACGAAGTGTCTTTGGCTCACGACCAAAAACTTTCTTATATTCTTTGTTAATAAATTCAATATCAGCTTCATGATTTTGAACTGACTTTTCATACAATTCGTACTTTAAATTCGTTGGAATTTTACTCATTCTCTCTTCTCTTTTTTATTTTAAAAATTACTTGTAAGACTTTACTTCTTTAATGCCAGAATTGTAACTCATATTGATTGAATTTTTAACCTTAAATCTCAAATCATTTGTCACATAGACACTACGTGCCAGAGAAATAAAACCTTCACCAAAATCACCCTCTTTTTCTTTAATTCGGATATCATCTTCGATCACCCAAAGCTTTTCATTTATCTCTTTAAGCTCACTCATATACTTATCGAGACCTTCTAAGTTGAGCTCATTTAATCGTTTGGCCAATTGATCATATTCTTGTTGTGCTAGCTTCACACGCTCCGGATCTTCAATTCTTTCTGTTTTAATCTTTAGGATTGTCATCTTATCCACAAGCTCACCTAGCGATACTGGACATTCAATAATCATATTACACCTCGATATCAATATATTTAATTTCCACAATTGTGTATTCAAAATCTTCTTCAGGAGCCTGAACAATGACATCATCCCCTTCTTCTTTTCCAAGCATTGCTCTTGCAATTGGAGACTTCCAACTCACAAGTCCACGAGTTGTATCAACTTCATCGACTCCAACGATTGAATATTTTCGCTCACGACCCTGCTCATCCTCTAAGGTCACGCTCGCACCAAATTGTACTTTTTCAGCTTTTATTTCAGTTGGATCAACGACATTTGCCGCATTAATTCTCGTATTGAGAAAACGAAGTCTTCGATCAATCTCACGGAGTCTTTTTTTTCCATATTGATAATCTGCATTCTCAGATCGATCACCAAGTGAAGCGGCCCATTTTACAGTGGCCGTCACTTCAGGACGTTCTACCTTTGTTAAATGCTCATGCTCATCCTCAAGTTTCTTCAAACCTTTAGGTGTAATGTAATTATCTTTCTTAATTGCCATAGCGTCTAAGGATCTCCTCGACTCCATTTTCCACTAAGTTTAAAACTTCTTCGAAACCTCGTGCTCCACCATAGTACGGATCAGGAACCTCTTCATAAGAGGCATACTCTCCCGTGCAATAATCACAGAATAACTCAACTTTCTTCTTTTGCTCTTGATTTGGATTTAACTCTAAAATATTGCGATAATTTGACTTATCCATCGCAAGGATCAAATCAAATTTTTCAAAATCATCCTTATTAAATCCACGGGCAGTACTCGTAAGTAAATAACCGCGACGAAAAGCATGCTCTCGCATTCTTTTATCGGCTGCTTCTCCAGCGTGATAGGCACTTGTTCCTGCTGAATCCACTTCAATTACAGACTCAAGCCCCTGTTCTCGTACTTTATGAACAAGCACACCATCGGCAGCTGGTGATCGACAGATATTTCCAAGACAAACAAATAAGATTTTCATAATAGAATTATGATAGAATCATTGGTGAAAGTAAATCGAAGGATTTTTCATGACAGTACAAAAGATTAGAACAATGGGTGATCCAGTATTAAGAGAGATCACACAAGAATTCACAGAAGAAGAAATTTTAGCTCCTGAAACAAAAGAGCTCATTCAAGATATGCAAGATTCGATGAAAGCTGCTGGTGGAATTGGAATTGCGGCACCTCAAATTGGAGTTTCAAAAAGAGTTACAATTATTGATGTCCCGGAGGAGTCTCGCTATGAAGAGGCCCAAGCTAGTCAACGAATGATAATCTTTAATCCAAAAATTGAATTTTTAACTCAAGAAGAAGATGGATATTGGGAAGGTTGTCTATCTGTGCCAGGCCTAAGGGGTTTTGTAGAAAGACCAAATCATATTCGCGTATCTTTTCTTGATGAAAATGCCAAAGAAGTTGTGATTGAAGCACAAGGATTTTTGGCCACAGTATTTCAACATGAGATCGATCATTTATTTGGAAAACTCTACGTTGATCAAATCAAAGATATAAAACAATTAGTTTTTGAAGAAAATTTGTAAGTAAAAGGGCCCGAAACCGGGCCCTCTTTTTTTGATTGTTTAATTATTCAGAAACAATCGCTCTCATAACATCTAGTGTTTCTGGAGATACTGAATCTTCATAACGTGCCCAGATTGCTTTTGCTTCAGAAACTGAAGTTTCACGATCAATTTGAGTCACGACTTCTTCAAGAATTAGGTTCGCCTCTTCAACTTCAGAGTTGTAGATAGCGATTTGGTCAGCTGTCACACCTTTTAGTGTTCCATTAACTGGACCAAACTCTGCAAGTCCTTCATCATCAAGAACGATTAATCCAGCAAGTCCAATTTTAGCTGCCTTTACCCAATCTTTTGATTCACCTGAGAAGATTGCCTTAATTGAGTAACCTGCACTAACTTTCATTGCAACTAAACCAGTGTAAGCTAGGTAGCAGTTACCTGAAAGCATACCAACAGCAGCAGATGCATTAAAAGTTAGACCAGAAGCTAAAAGTAAACTTAGAATAATCTTTTTCATTTTTTCCTCCATGTTTTTTTGGTTGTAAATAACGATAGCTATTTCTGTAAAAAATCTAAACTTAATTAAAGGTAATTTGTTTTCTGCTGATTCAGTAAAATTCGTTGGCCATTTTTTAGAAGGTAAAAACTCGGTCTCTACTGCGCTTCTAAGACAAACAAGTATTTTTAAGTGTTTAGCATTGCTGGCTAAAGTTATTTTTCTTAATAACCGACAAGAAAGCAGGGTTATATAAAACTAAGAGAGATAAATATGAGTCAAAGTAAGAAGCAAAATATTATTGCACTAGTGGGTGTACTCAGTGTTAATGCATTTGTCGCCTATCAATTCTTATCAACGTCGCAATTTGATAGCGTCTATTCAAAAGAGAAAATTCATCAACCTCGAACACCAGCATCACAAAAGGCTCCCGGTGACTATAAAGAATATGAAGTACTCTATCCATTAGAAGACTATGTCATATACGATGACTTTAATGGAACCGTTGATTATAAGATGAGCGTAGACTTCTGGTCTGATAAAGGTGCTAAATACTTTACTGAAAATGGGAAAGAGGCCATTTCAGAAGGTTTAACAAAGGGCTTTGAGAGACTCATTAAAAAAGGAAATGATGAAGGAAAGACACTTAAAACAGAAGTTCTTCCTGAGCTGACAAAAGAGTTTTTAAATACATTTGTTTATACTATAAAAGTTGTAAAACTTATCGATTCAAACTTTGAATTTGATATTATGTTTACTCCTTATGAAAAAGACTCCGCTACTTATAAAGACGAATTACAAACAAACCAACTAGTAAATATTGACTCCACTGGAAGCCTTTATAAAGAATATAAGAAATATAATGCAAATTTTTCAAATGCTATTATTGAAACACCTATTCCAGTATCAAATGAAGATTATCAATACCTAGGCGGTGCAATTACCCTTGCAGCTGAAGTTATTGATACAGATTGGAAGATTTCACAACCAATCCCAAATCCTAAGAAGAATGGTGTAAAAGGATTTCTTCGTTTAAGAAAGTACTTTAGAGTTAATTCTCCAACAGATTTAAAAGTGGATTCATTCAAGTCGAAGTACCTAAATATTACGGAACAAGACTTCAACGCAAAAAATGATATGCCTCAAGTTGTCACAGTTGACACGATCTACGAATACAATTTGAAAAATATTATCCCAAAGAAAACGAAAACAATTATTCACTTTGGTGAGATTGTCTCTCTTGATAAGAAATACGATAGCTTCTTTAAGAGACTATTCACTTTCTTTAAAAAGAAGAACGATATTAAAACATCAGAATTTAATTTCAAAGGTGATTTCTCAAGTGGGCCTATTAAAACCAACTTCAAGGGACAGATCAAAAAGCTTGTTTACGATCATCAAGAGAAGAAATTCACAAGTAAGAGTCGTGTAACAGCAAACCCTCGTGATTTTGATCAACGAATGAAGCTACGTCATGCGATAAAAAAGACGTTCCTTGAAGATAATACAGAATTTATTATTAAGAATTTAAATTTAAGCAAATTTATCAATAACTAGGTTGTGAATATGAAAAAGATTCTAACGAGTACAATTCTTTCAGCTCTTGCGATGCAATCATTTGCTGGTCAATTCAATATTAAAGATCGCATTGAATCTCAAAAGCTAATGCTTGAAAGCTACGATTCTCTCTATGGACAAAGAGAATACTCTCATCCACCAAGCTTCTTTGATGCGCTCAAAGACCTCAAGGGGCTAAAAGAGAAATCCGCGGTAAAGTTCATGAAAAAAGCCGATGAGATTCTTCCAAATAAGATTGCGATGCCAGTTACTTACTGGGCAAAGGTTAATCCTAATGAGAAGAATCTAGCAGAAGTTATTCACTACTATATGGCCTACAAGCTCTTTATACTTAGAGATTATATTGATAATCCATTAACAAGTGAAAAAGATAAGGCCCAAGCAGCGAAGCTATTAGAGAAGATAACAAGAGATGGTATTACATCAAATTCTATTTCTAATTATTTTTCGACTTTAAAAATACACTCTTTAAAAATTGCCACATCAAAAGATGTCATTGAAGAACTTTCTAATAATGAAATTATCAATATTGACTTCAATGAATATTTTAAGGATATCAATACATACTCTCTTTCGGCCCTGGGATTTGTTCCTTCTAATAAAACTGAAATTGTTTCAGAAAATGATCGATCTCTAGAAAGAATTGACTGGCTAAATCAACGAGTTATCTTTGCTGGTGGAAAACTAGATTTTGATTCTGATTATATCAAGATGCCAACAGGAGAAGATCCAACAGGAAATATCATTTTTCAAGAAGATCCAATTTATATTAAGATTCGCGATATGATTGATAGTGCTGAGCATTCAGTATTTATCGATATTTTCTTATTTGGTGGAACGCTAGGTGCGACTCTTTCAGAGTATCTTCTTGACCAGACAAAAGAGAAGCTTAAGAAGAATCCTAATTTTAAAGTTGTTCTTCTCCACGACTATGCAACAAATTACAATATGCTCGATGAGATGATGCCTATATTTGAATATATAAAAAAGCGTATTGAAACAGAGGATGAGCTAAAAAATAATGTTTCACTTCTTCAGGCAAATATTCAACGTCACCCTCCAGGGATTCCTTTTGGGATTACGAAATTAATTCCAAAAACAAAGGAAGCGATTCAATACTTTGAGTCAGGTAGTACGTATTTTGAATCAAAAATTGACCACTCAAAAGTAATTGTGGTTGATGGAAATACTGAAAATGCACAAGCATACTTTGGTTCAAAGAACTGGACTGACCACAGTGGTGGTTATTACTACGATGATGCCATTTATGTCACAGGTGCAGCCGCCGGACTAGTTCAAGCATCATATTATCGAGATCTAGAAGCGGCCTTAACTGAAGACCCGAAGGAATTACTTGGCTTTTATTATAAAGAACAAGGCTTTGATAATCGCGCTTATCTTGCAAAAAAAGACCAGATTCTAAAGGATATGAGTATCACAAAAGACAAATACGAAGTGAAAGGAGACTCTGTTATTCGCCTAGCTGAAGCCGATGTCGATGGAACAATCAAAAATGTTCGAAATATCTTAATTGATATGATTTCAAAAGCAGAAAAGAATATCTTCATGGAGCAGCTATTTCTGTATGATTCATATGTTATCGATGCACTGATAAAGGCAAAAAGACAGAATCCACTACTTGATATCAAACTTGTAATTGACCACAATGGAAACTTTGGAATGAATGGGCTACCAAATACTCTCTTTGTTAAGAGGCTTGTTGATGCAGGTATTGAAGTTCGTGCTCGTAAAACTTATGGTATTACAGCAAATTTCCCAGATGGTACAACAAAAGAATATCACCAAGAAAACCATCGTAAGATCACTTCAGTCGACGGGATTACAGTTCTAGGTGGATCTTCAAATATTAATCCAGATACTCTTCAAGGATCTTTTAGAGAGTTTGGTGCTCAAATCTTTGATAAAGGTGAAGTACTAAGTTTTGAAAAGCGCTTTAAAAGAGATTGGAACGATTCAGAAAAGATGGAAATCTTTGATATAGAAAATTTTGAAGCTAATATCCAAGGTGTTGCTTTTGGTAAACGCTCTTCTGCGATTATCAATGCAGTTGGAAGTATGGTTTACAAATCAAAAGATGGAATTGAAAAGAGACACAAATAATCTTATCTAATCAAGTAGCTGCTTATCCACAACAGCTACTTGATTGTTTCTTATTAGCTTTATAAAGCTTATATCTTCTTGGTAATTCTACTAATAATAAAGATCTCAAAATCAACAAAGTAAAAACGACAGCAAGAGAAATCTCCCACCAACTTGATACTTCGTGGTCATGATGAGCAACTTTGAAGTCTAATGGCCAAGTGAAGGCTTGATATAGATAATCTGTTAGAAATGAAAATACTAATGCGACAACAGCAATTGCTACAACATTGATTACCACTCCTCTTTTTCCAATATACTTACCTATGACAAGAATATTTGAGATATTAGTTGCAGGTCCTACAAGTAGGAAAAGTAATGCCATTCCAGGACTCATTCCCTTCATCACAAGTGATGCGGCAATTGGAGTCGTTGCAGATGCACAAATATAAAGAGGAATACCAACTAATAGAATTGCACCTCTTCCGGCCCAACCGTGAAGTCCATCAAAGAAGTTTGCAGGAAGCGCGAAGTCGATAAAGGCTCCGGCCAAGATTCCAAATGCAAGCCAAACGGCCATATCATCAACAAGCTCAAAGTAACCAAATTTAAAAGAGTCCTTTAATTTCTTTGAAAAGCTCTCACTGGCCACTTCCTTCTTCTTACTTGCACAACAGCTCTTAACTTCAGGCTCTTCATTTTTAACGAATTTATCTGTTTTAAAGACAAGTTGAAGAACACCGGCCACCATTGCAGAAAAGAATGCGGCAACGGGCCTAATTATTGTCATTGGAAGATCCATCATTCCATAAGTCATGGCAATTGAATCGACACCTGATTCAGGAGTTGAAATAAGAAAGGCAGATGTCGCAGAATTTGATGCTCCCTGCTTCTTTAAAGTAGCAGCGGTAGGGATTACGGCACAACTACATAGAGGAAGCGGGATTCCTAGTACAGAGGCCTTAAAAGCTCCCCATATTCCTTTTCCACCCATGGCCTTCTTGATGCGATCAACAGAAATAAAGGCCTTAATGATTCCAGCGGCCAGAAGCCCAAACATAAGAAATGGCGCTGATACTAATATATAATTCCAAAGTGATGTTAAAAAACCCATAATTACCTTCTTTTATTGAGCATATCATAGCAGAGCAAACACTGTTCGTCCTGCGTAGTTGCGTAATTTTGGGCAGTTGATAGACAAATTTTATAGATGAGACGAAAAAAGATGAACAATTTTTTATTTTTTCTATTGACGAATGTGATCCAAATCCCTATATTAATTCTTACGAAATGCGGGGGCGTAGTTAAGTTGGTTATAACGTCTGCCTGTCACGCAGAAGGCCGAGGGTTCGAGTCCCTTCGCTCCCGCCATTTTCATTTCGTAACATTCAAGTTTTAAACTCTTCGGAGTCTAAGATATTAAAGCCGAGTTAACCCACTCGGCTTTTTTTTTGGAGGCGTCATTTGCCACGATGGCAAAATGACGACGAACAACGCATGACCGACCCGGAAGGGAGGTCAGGTGAACCAACCCTGCAATCTCACTTACATTTTTTGAATGACTATTTTCTTACAGGAAAAGCAGTATGCTAATTGAAGCCGTGCAACCCTGACGACCGAGCACGATGCGAGGGAGAGAGGGTTCCCCGCAAAATTTCCAATCTACATTTATAAGTACACATCACAACGGGAGCTTTCGGGTAACCAACTAAGCAACCCACGATACATTTTCAGAAAGCAACTAATAAACCTACATCGATAACATTTGATTCAAGTGAGGGACCTGCAATACTCCACTTTGAGAGTGAGCTAATTTTCCATTTTTAAAGAGAAGAGTTGTAGGTATTCCTCGAATACCAAACTTAACCGAAATCATTGGATTCTTTTCGGTATCAATTTTATAGAACTCCCCTGAGCGCCAATTGCTTTGAGCAAATTCAGAGAAAATTGGGCCATACATTTTACATGGGCCACACCAGTCAGCATAGGCATCCACAAAGACAGGTAGTTGTGCATGTTTGATAATCTTTTCTAGTTTTTCAAAGGAGATACTTGTAACCTTTGCACTGGTGTTTAAATCTTTTGAACACTTTCCACAAACGGCACCAGATGATTGAAGTTTATCATTATCAATTCGATTAATTGCACCACATGAATCACAAAGAATTATCTTTTTCATTTCATACTCCTTATTTTCATTATAACAAAGTCTGGATTAAAAATATTTGATTTAAGTCAAATATTTATTAAAAGAAGAATCGATAATACAAAGAACCGAAGGATCTAATTTGGGAATAAGTATTATAGTCGGACGTATTAGATAACCTTTTACTATTTATCATAATTCCAAAAAGAGATTGATCGAACTCATAACCAATATCACCACCAATTCCAATGGCCGTACCAATAGTGACATCATCTTTAAGATTGGAGTTTTTAAATTTCAGATCAGAGATATTTAAACCAATTGTCCCTTTCAATAGAAGATAGAAATTAGATAGTTGAAATTGTCTCGTATAACCATAAGAGAGTGCGTACTGAGTAGCGTCGACTCTTGTTACTTCCCCAAAACCACTAAATTTGGGTTGAAGCTCAGTAGGTATTAAACTTTCATTACTTTCAAATTTAACATCAGAGATATTAACTTCAATAATTGATGACTTTTGAGGAGAGCGGTTTTTCTCAGTATGGCCAAATAGAGTTGCTGGCCGAAAGGACTTATTAAAGAAATAAACTGCTGTCACACCATAATTTAAGCTCGAAATATTTGACCTTATACCGTCGTCTGAGCCTTCTATCTTATAGCCTTTGTAATCTTGATAGAATAGTTCATAGTAAACCCTTCCCCATGTCGAAGATAATTGGATATCTGTGGCATTTGATTCACCTTTTGACTTCGTTTTATCTTCTTCGCTAATTGGATTTTGTAAACTAACACCGATTGTGAAGTCTTTATGGGAAAGACGAATCGAAGAATACGAAAGACCTGTTGGTTGGTATTCGATAACTTCATCTGCAACTTCTAGAGTGTGATTAAGTGATGCAAAATCAAGTGAATACTCAACACTTTCAATGAGTTTTTTTGGAGGATGGATTTGATCCCCCCATATTGCCGTTATGATGGCCAAGGCAAAAACAATTCCAACCACTTCAATTCTTCCTTCTAATTATTGGCGTATTTTAAATAAGCAAAGAGATCAATCTTTTAATGTATCAAATTTTTCGTATTCAATTCTGTAAGTATTTGTCGTCACTTCTTTCATAATATCCACAAAGTACTTATCTTTTACGATATCCTCTCTACCATAGAGATGCTGATCATAAACAGTGGTTGAATATGTTCCGTCATGTCCTGTTACTGTTAGCATGAGTCCAACTAGCTTATGCTCTGAATTCTCGTAATCAAATAAAGGGCTTGTTTCACTAATGGGATGAATAATGAGCCAGCTTAATCGAAAGAAAGGACTATAATCACGCTTAAGATCTAAATTGTAGATACGCCTAACCTTCTCACCTTCAGATGTGACTTCATTAAAGAGAGCAGAAAGGTGAACCTTTGCTTCAACAATATCATTACCTCTTGTATTCCCAATTCTTAAACATACAGATCTAATTCCATCATGCTTTGTAATAAGAACATTCTTTGAGAAGCGAATTCGCGCTTTTGGGCGACTAAGTTTTGCAAAGACAATACCAGTCATAACTGCAACTGCAATTATTCCAATAAATGACTCTACTAAGACGAGGAAATTTGCAAGTGTACCAGTAGGACTTAAGGCCCCATAACCAATTGTGGACATGGTTTGAACACTGAAGTGAAAAGCCTTTTCAAAACTAGGTGTTTCTCCACCAATTGAGTTTGGGATAAGGGTAAAGAGCAGTCCAAAGAAAACGTTTCCGATAAAATAAAGAATAAAAACAATAAGAACCAGCTTCAACCAACTTGTGTTGAGAAGATGAAAATAAAAGTCTTTTCGCATACTTCCTAGCTTTAGTTTTCTTATTTTTATTTTTTACTCCTTTTTAAGCAGCGCTACCTTATTTAACTTAGACATGTGTCATTTAAGGATTATAACAGCTATATGCTCAATTTTAAAAAAACATAATATAAATATTCTCTATTAAGCAATGTCGCTTTGAGTAAATTGATTATTAATTACTCAGGTATTAAAGAATATGAAAAGCTTTGAGTTTGCACAATATTTATTTCAAATGATAGTATTTAGAGTACCACCAACGATGAGATCATTATGAAAATAATTGTTTTTAGTGCCCACAATTTTGAAAAAGAATACTTACTACATTATGCAAATGAGCACATTATTACTTTTATTAGTGGCCCACTAAATTCTGATACGGTCACTCTTGCAAAAGGTCATGACGTCGTTAGTGTATTTACAAATGATAAAGTGAATAAAGATGTAATCGATCAACTAAGTGATTTTGGAATTAAACTTATCGCTCTAAGATGTGCAGGTTTTAATAATGTTGATCTTAGTCACGCAAAATCAAAAGGAATTCCTGTAACGAGAGTTCCGGAATATTCACCACAGGCCATCGCCGAACATACAATGGCAATGATCTTAACTCTGAATAGAAAGACTCATAAAGCCTATAATCGAGTTAGGGAAAATAACTTTAATCTCGATGGCCTAGTTGGTTTTGACTTATATCAAAAAACTATTGGTGTTATTGGAACAGGAAAAATAGGAAAAGCATTTTCTAAGATTGCTCTAGGATTTGGCTGTAAGGTTTTAGCATTTGACTTGAGTAAAGACAGTGAATTAGAAGAACTGGGAGTTCGCTATGTTGAATTTGATGAACTTCTAGCTTCTTCAAAGATCATTTCACTTCATATTCCTCTAAACAATAATACATACCATCTTATCAATGACTCTAGTATCTCTAAGATGCAAAATGGTGTCGTATTCATTAATACAAGCCGAGGTGGATTGGTTGATACAAAAGCATTAATAAAGGCCTTAAAAGAAAAGAAGGTCTTGGCCGCAGGCCTAGATGTTTACGAAGAAGAAGAAAACCTATTCTTTGATGATCATTCAATGGATGTTTTACAAGATGATGATCTTGCAAGATTAATGACTTTTCCAAATACCCTTATTACGTCACATCAAGCTTTTCTAACTCACGAGGCCCTAACAAATATTGCTCAGACGACATTTGAAAGTATTAATTCAATTGAAAGTCAAAATTTTGAATACTCAATATAGGGCCTAAATTATTTCACTAAGAAGTATGCGCTCAAAATACTAATAAATATAGTGAGCCTAATAGCGACATCTCTCCAAACAGAGTAGCTTTTAAGTAAATCAGAAAACTCTTCTGGAATTGGCATCGGCTTAACCGCACTAATATTGGCGCCACCAGTATTGCCCTTTGGAACCCATCCAAGAAGATATCCAGGAAAACATGCAAATATTCTTAAAGCTTGACCAAATATTTCCTTATTATTACTCTGCTTAACCCCTATCTTAAACATCCACCAATGAGTTTCAAGGTGAGGAAGAAGTGATTGTTGTCCCAATATATGGGCCCTTTCTAAGTTTTTAAAAGATTGGTCGTAAAACCTCTTATTATAAAGATCTTTTGCTTTATTTATTTCAACAAAGTAGGCTTTTTTTAATGCTCTATTCATTATCTTCTCTTCTGTATTTGATTCACCAATATATTATTTACTATCAAAGGTATGGTCAAATGGCCTAAATCCACAGGCAACGTATGTTAAGTGTGTCACTTCCTCAAGAGCATCTCGCCCATAAAGTAACTCTTCTCTTTTTGATCTTTTTGCAAACTCGTGTGACACTTCATTGAAAGCATCAAGCATCTCTTTTAGAGTTTCTTTCTTTAGATAAAGTGTTCCTCGCCCGCCGTGAGAAGTTCTCTTCTTTGCTTTAAATTCACTTTGCGCATAATCAAAGAAAGCACGGTCGATACTAAAGGAAACCTTTTCTCCAAGTTGCGCCGAAATACTAATATCAGTTCCCTTAAATAAAGGCCTAACCCTATTACCTGATCCAAATTCAATTAAATCGACTTTATCAAGAGCTCTTAGAATTGAATGACAATCTTTTTCTGATAATTGAAATATCCTCATAAGCTTTTGCCACTCATAATTATTTGCCATTAACTCTGTAAAAAAATGATAATGTGTTGGATGCTTTAAGAATAAGTCTTCTTGCTTCTTATTTAAGACTAAATTTGAATCAGAAATATCTTTTGAAATAGCAACCAGATCAGAAAAACTCATCCCAAGTATATCGCAGATTTGATCTAATTTACTCATTGAACAATCTTTTGAAGCCATTAACTTCTTTAGTCCAGACTCAGACATATCAAGCTCAAGGGCAAGTTCTTTATAATTCATTCCACGACTTTTAATAACTTCTTTTAAAGCAATAAATATTTCATCTCTCATGGTTATCTCCTCTATCTGTTAAACCGATAAAAGTAAGATACACAATACCGAACCATTAAATAAGAAACAATACAAAAGTACCAATTTACGGTACCAAAACGATAAAAGCTTTACCAGACACAATATAAACCACTGGAATCACGTTGAGGCTATTTTGTAAATAAAGTCTTATTATTTTACGACGTGTTTTAGAATCTCAATCCCCTCATTTATCTTTTGCATAAATGAATCCCTACTCGATACAACATAGAAATTAGGATGAGCCGACCATACTTCTTTTAATTTACGGTCTAACTCGATAGCTTGATTATTCGTTTCATTGCGGTAAATATTATTTGAAGTAATATCACCACCAGAACATGCCCCTGTTTCAAAAAAGATAACAGCATCATATCGTTCTAATTCGTCATGAAAATTTGATTTAACTTTATCAAAGAACTCATCTCCGCCAGCAGGCCAATAAGCGAGCCCATCAAGAGTTCCCCGGTCACACAGAAGAATATGGTCTTTCTTTTGCTTTTCATAAATTGCCTCTAAGTTGACTTGATAATCGTAAATCATTTTTTGAATATCTTTAACAACTTCAGGACGTTTATCTCTTTCAACACCAGATTGAAAAATCGAAGAAGCAGCTTCTGGAACAATCGCAAGTTTTGCAGTGACTAACTCTCTTTTAAATAGATCTAGGGCCGTAGTTTTTCCACCACCTGGTCCGCCTGTAACGACAATTTTCAATTTAACTCTCCATGCTGAATTATTTAAACTCTACTAACCATTCTATCATAGCTTTATAGAGTATTTAGAAATTCCTCTAGTCGATCACATGCTTTTTTAAGTTGAGGACAATTCGCTTCAACAAAAGAATAATCTAGGCTATCTGAATCTTTAAGACTTGCTTCTTTATAAACATTCTCACCTTCATAATCTACGCTAGCGACTCTTACGGCCATCGCATCCTTAGGGAAGTAAAAATCACTACCAGGCAAAAGTGCAACATTATAGTTCTCAAAAATAAATTCTGATAATTCCACATCGTTGTGGATATTCTTACTTTTTAATTTCTCTTTAAAACTTCCAAAGTCTGGAAATAAGTAAAAAGCACCTTTTGGATGAGAACAAGATAGTCCCATATTTTTGAAACGATCATGAAGGTAGTTTCCACAAACTTCATGAACCCTAGTACAAGTTCTTATATAATTATCAATATCATTATCTATTGAATAAGCCTTTACAGCAGCATACTGAATTGGAGCTGATACGGCACTAAATGTTTCACTAATCATTGCACTTAAGCATTTAATTACACTTTCCATTCCCTCAGGTGCATATAAGAACCCTAGTCGATAGCCACCGGCAGCGTGAGATTTAGATAATCCGCTAGAGATTAGTGTTCCTTCAGGATATATTTGATGAAAGCTTGCAAACTTACTTCCTGAGAAATTAATTAATGAATAGATTTCATCAGCAATAACAATAACATTATGCTTACGACAAACTCTTGTTAACTCTTCAATCTCCTCTTTGTTATAAACGGCCCCAGTTGGATTACTAGGACTATTAAAGATCAGAATTTTTTGTTTTTCATCAATATGTCTCTGACATGCTTCTTCAAGTTCACTTGCCGTTAATTTATACGAATTATCGACACTCGTAATCACAGGGTCAATTTCTCGACCTTTGATATTTAATTGTGGACCATAGCTAACCCATGAAGGGGCAGGTACGATTACAGGACCTTCTAAAACATATAATGCTTGAAAGATTAGCTCCTTACTCCCTGGCCCTACTAAAATTCTATTTTCATCCAAGTTGTATTCAAATTTTTGGTTATAGTAATTTGCAATTGATTCACAAAGCTTAGGTAGACCTCTAGTTGGTAGATAATCTTTTTGATGTGAGTTATTAGCGAGTTCAGACTGTATTTTTTCATGGACGTGAAACGGTGATTGGCCAAATCCAAGATGACAAATATCAAGGCCATCTGCTTTGGCCTTTCTGGCACGCATATTAATTGCAAGAGTTGCGGATTCTTTTAATTTTAAGACATTTGGGTTTAGAATTGGCTGTGTTTTTCTTTTCATAATAAATTTTTAAATAAAATACAACGAGTGGCAATCAGAAACTTTTTCCGAAGATTATAAGAAAGGACATCCTTTTATTAATACCTTAGACGATGAAATATCAAAGAATATTTGATTTCTATCAAATTATTTCCGCATTATACGTAATATGATCTAAGTTAGAATTATATAAAGGTGGATTTCAATGAAAAGAATTATCATATTAACATTTGCTCTATTTCTCACAGCTTGCTCAAATTTTGACTCAGGCACAGCTCAGTTATCAAAAGAAGTTCGCGATAGCCAAGTCATTCAAAATACTGTCTATGTAGACAATCTTGCAATTGCAGCACAGCCAACAAAAGAAGACCTTAATAATGTAAAAAAAGAAGGATATGAAATAGTTGTAAACTTAAGAAACCCAAATGAGTTTAAAGACTACAATGAAGCAAAGTATGTTTCAGAATTAAACCTGAGATATTACAACGTTCCTTTCTTTAATAATAAGAAAGAAATCAATATGAGATCCTTAAAAATGGTTTCTAAGCTTATAAAGGATAATCCAAATAAGAAAATATATATTCACTGCTCAAGTGGAAATAGAGTTTCTGCATGGTACCTCACTCACCTACATTCAGAAGAAGGTCTAAGCCTTGATCAGGCAACAAAAATTGCACGAAGAACTGGATTAACAAAACCAGCACTTGAGAAAAGAATTCTAAAATCAATCAGTAAGAACTAATAAAATTCAGTATCATCAGTATTAAAGACTAATAAATATATTTAGAAGGGATGTTAGTTAAATAGCATTCCTTTATTTCTTGATAAAAATCATATCTTTTTTCTTAATGTAGTTCCTACAGTAGCCGAAAAGAGGTTTATGGGAATACTAAAATTTAGAAAGCAACACTCAAAGAAAGTTGAAAATGAGAAGGTTAAAACTCTTATTCAGGAACAAATTGTTCAAGAGAGAACCCTTCAAGAAAACCTTGAACGTGTAAACACATTAGAAGTTGAAAATGACTTTCTAAAGAGAAAGATAGCGCTTCTTGAAAATGAAAATTACAAATTAAAAGAAGGCCTAACTAATATTCAAGGGAATATGGGTGACTCTGTTGAAAATAGTTATCAAGCGCTAGAAAAGCTCAATGAGGTTGACTCTTCAATGGATGAAATCCGCCAAGACTCTAAAGAGATCTTAGATGATATTATGAGCCTAGAAAGTAATATGGAATATACTTCAAAGTCCTCAACTGATATTGAAGAAGGGGTAAATGCAATCCTAGAAGCGATTGAAGGAATTTCTACAATAGCTTTTCAATCAAAGATGCTCTCATTTAATGCTTCCGTTGAAGCGGCCAGAGCAGGAGAGGCAGGAAAAGGATTTGCTGTTGTTGCAGAGGAAGTCCAAAAACTTGCAACTTCTACGACAGACTTACTAAATCATATTAAAGAGAAAACTGATTACTTCACAACAATATCTAAAACACTTCAAGAGTCAGCACAAGAGTCCTTGAGAAAAACAAAAGATATTAATACTCGAATTGATAATTTCAATACTACTATTGCAGATACAACGGTGAAAAATAAAGATGCACTTAATGATATTAGTGCAACTAATGATGAGATCTTTATGAGCTTAGCAAAACTAGATCATGTCATTTGGAAAATTAATACTTATATTTCAATTATTGAAGAGAAGCCTACATTCGACTTTGTTGACCACCATAACTGTCGTCTTGGTAAGTGGTATTACCAAGGAGAAGGTCAAGAGAGCTTCTCACACTTGAATTGTTTTTCTCACATAGAAAGTGACCATGCCCACGTCCACAATGGCACAAAGCATATCTTCGACTATCTAAGTAATGTAAAAGAAAATATTGAGCATATTACAGATGGCATCAATGAGATGGAAAGAGCAAGTGAAGGTGTTTTTGATGGGCTTGATCGAATCTTAGATGAGAAGAAGCGAAGTGCTTAAACTCGACTATAATACAGTAGTATATTTAAGATGATTTCTATTTCTTAGCATGAGATAATCCAAAAAAGACGAAAAAGGATGCTTATGGATTATCGAATTGAGACAGATAGTAATGGTGAAATTAAAGTTCAAACTAATCACTACTGGGGTGCTCAAACCCAACGCTCACTTCAAAATTTCAAAATTGGCTCAGACCATTTCCCTCGAGAAATGATCCGTGCCTTAGGTATTCTTAAAAAAGGTGCGGCCCTGGCCAATCTAGAGCTTAAGAAGATATCTAAAGATAAGGTTGATCTAATCATTCAAGCCGCTGATGAAGTAATTGCTGGCAAATTAGATGAGCACTTCCCTCTTGTCGTTTGGCAAACAGGCTCTGGAACTCAAACAAATATGAACGCCAATGAAGTTATTTCAAACCGCGCAATTGAATTAGCAGGTGGAGAGATGGGAAGTAAATCACCTATCCATCCAAATGATGACGTTAATAAATCACAGTCTTCAAATGACACATTTCCAACAGCTATGCATATTGCAGCTGTTGAGCAAATTGAAGATAAGCTTATTCCTAGTCTCGAAAGACTTATTTCATCATTTGATGAGAAAACAAAAGACTTTCAAGATATTGTTAAGATTGGAAGAACTCACCTAATGGATGCAACTCCCCTAACTTTAGGTCAGGAGTTCTCTGGTTATACAGCACAACTTAAAAGTGCAAAGAAAGACATTTTATACACTCTAAATAACTTAAGAGAATTGGCCCTTGGTGGAACAGCTGTAGGAACAGGTCTAAACACTCACCCAGACTATGCAGACTTAGTCGCTAAAAAGATTTCAGAAATTTCTGGTAAGAAGTTTATTACGGCAGCTAATAAATTCGAATCACTAGCAGCACATGATGCAATTGTTGCAGGATCTGGTGCAATGAAAAGACTTGCGACAGCCCTGATGAAAATTGCTAATGATATACGTTGGCTTGCAAGTGGACCACGCTGTGGAATTGGAGAAATATCTATTCCTGCAAATGAGCCGGGCTCTTCAATTATGCCAGGTAAAGTGAACCCTACTCAATGCGAGGCCATAACGATGGTATGTGTCCAAGTACTAGGAAATGATGCGGCCATTGGCTTTGCTGGATCTCAAGGAAACTTTGAACTCAATGTCTATAAACCAGTCATGATTCATAATTTTCTTCATTCGCTAAATCTTCTTGCTGATTCAATGGAATCTTTTAACGATAACTGTGTTATTGGAATCGAGCCAAATAAAGAGAATATAGAAAAACATCTAAATAATTCTCTAATGCTCGTTACAGCACTCAATCAACATATTGGCTATGATAACGCAGCCAAAATAGCTAAGAATGCTCATCATAAAGGAATTACTTTAAAAGAGTCTGCAGTTGAGCTTGGTATTCTAACAGAAGAAGAGTTTCAGATGTATGTTGTGCCATCTAGGATGACACAACCTTAGAAAAGTTATTTTTTATTGTAGTAGTATATTGGTGATCCACCAGCTTCACGACATGTCTTATAATTTGTAAAAGTGTCTTTTACACTTAGAACAAGCTTTCCATCGTTGTACTCGTAATCAAAGATTGAGCCATTAGATTCTACACCAAAGTGTTGCTTTTTAAGTATTCCTTCCCATATTCCAAGGTTACAATCTACGTAAGACATTTCAAGTCCACCTTGGTACTGACCTGGCCCAACATATTTAAAATCTCCTGAATTGATTTGAGTACAGTTTAGAAGATATGGTGCCCACTTTGCACTCTTAGCAATTGCAGTCATTTCAGCTTTTTCTTCTTCAACTTTAAGAGTTACATTGTATCTCATGAATGCACCTCCAAGTTTTAGAGTCTCACCTGTCGTACATTCAATACGATCAAGAAGATAAGTCCCCTGTGGAATCATTGCAAAGCTAGATGCCGTAAGTAATAAGGCCAAAAGTGTTTTCATAAAAACTCCGAATTGTTAAAAATGTTTTATCTTATATTGAATACTTAATTTAAAATTTTGTCCTACTTCAGGAATATAAGAGCCATGTCTACGATATGACTTATCAGTTAAGTTATCAAGTCTTGTTGTTAGCGTCATCCCTTCAAGGGCACCTTTTCTAAATTCTTTCGAGGCAAAGATATTATGAAGTGTATAGCCTGCTGTCGCAGTTGTACGCTCAAGAGTATTTGGATTGACTCGATCTTGTCTCATTGCCATTACAGCATCGTATCCAACTTTAATTCCATATTGATCAAGATGATAATTAATACCAAATGAATATGTATTGGCCGGCATATTTGAAAGCCAAATCTCTCTGGACTCATCCCAACCGACATTTCTGGAGTAATTTGCACGAACCTCTAATTGGTCATATAGATAACCGATTTCCACTTCTTGCCCATACAATGAAACTCGATCACGATTTACAAATTGCGTTGTTCCGTTTTTACCGTCCACAATTGCGTAATCAGTGATCTCTTGATCAATATAATCTTTCGCAACAGATTTATAGCCACTCGCCTTAAAAGTGAGTAAATCATAATCTGAAAATAATTGTTTTTTAAATTCGACACCAAACTCTATTGTTTCAGATGTTTCAGGTTTTAGGTTTAAATTGGAAACAAAGTAATTATCAGAGATAAAGAAACCATCTCCTGGACGATGAAGCCCTGTAGCATAAACCTCTTGAACATCAGGACTATTAAAACCTTGAGAAAGACTACTAAAGAGATTCAATCCACCTACTTCATAATTAATTAAAACTTTTGATGATAGATTACTATCTTTAACATCACGATAATCAAATTTCTTAGACTCTAGCTCATAGTCACTGAAACGAATCCCAGGAGCAATTGTCACCCCACCAACTTTATAATTAACTTCTCCAAAGGCAGCTAGTTCTGTTATTTGTCCATCTGGATAATCTGAGACATTCTCATTTGAGCTCTTACCAGTCACATTATCAATCGTTGCATCAGAACCAATAAAGAAAGAAAGTTCATCATTGATTTTAAACTTCTTCTTTGCTCTTGCTCCAATCGTTTCGATATTTCTTTCTTCAGTGCGATTATCACTATCACGCTCTTGTTTATTGAATTGCTCAGAATAATAAACTAATCCATTTATATCAGTAGATATATAATTTAGAGTTGCAGCATGCCTTTTGATATTTGTCTTACCCTGTAGACTTGTAAGGGAGCTTGGTGGATCTAGAGTTGCATTTAGAGGCGAATCATCCTCTAGCTCATAGAGCTCACCAGATACTTTTAATCTCCTTGCCTTTCCTAAATCAAAAGAAAACTTAGACAAGAAATTTAAACTTTCAAACTCTGAATTTCTAAGCGTCGATCCATCACTTAATTTGATATCTTTTGCATCTTTTACATTGGCACTTAAGAGATAGTCTCCCTTATCAATAAGACCAAATGTCTTAATGGCCTGCCCATTTAAATTAGAGGCTTCTTCATAAGAGTACTTTAAAATACTTCCAGCTTTCTCCCCTCTGGCCAAATAGTCTCGCCCATCCTTTGTGACAAAAGACATTCCTCCACCAAGGCTAATCCCTTGAGAATAATCTGTATTCGACTTGAAGATATCTACTTTTTTAATACTGTCTGGATCAATAGCAAGATGTGAATAATTGTGGTTTGAAAAGAAGAAGGTTTGACTAACACCGTCCACATTAACAAATATCTTATTTGCTTCAAGCCCTCTAATTTGAGGAGTCTCACCTATTGAGCGCGGTCCACCTTTTGTTGTGGCACTTGCTGTTTTCTTTAAGACATCATCTAAACTTTGTGCAACCTCTTCTTCTAAATCATCTGAGCTTACTTCATCTTGTAAGCCTAGAGTTTTGGATTGAACTTCTTGGGCACTTTCAATTTCATCGGTAATATAAATCGACTCAAGACGATTTACGTCTTGTGCAAGAATAGGTGAATTTGTGAGAAGGCCTAATAAAACTATTGAAAACACAGGAGTGTATTGGCCGTCAAACTTTTTTATCATGGAAGCAAACTACCATAAATGAACCAATTTTTGGAATGGTTTTCAAGCACTTGCTAGATATTACAATATATTGATTTTACAATAATTCGTATTTAATTGGGATCGCAATTTTAAGAACTTCAGACTTCAAAAAGTCAGGCATCTCAGGCAGCTCGTTTAAGTCTTCTATGGTTTCAAGGGCCGACTTATCTAAGATGGCATGGCCGCTACCTTTTTTAATTCGAATATTTGAAAGATTCTTTGGGTATGAGACTTCAAAGTATATATCCACAACACCTTGTTTTTTAAGCATTTTTGCAATTTTAGGATAGCGCTTTCTTGCAAGAATTTCATCTCTGACTCTCTTTAGATATCTTGCCTTTTGCGTTTCTTGTCCACTGTTAACGACCTTTTTTGGATTAGGTGCATTTTCAAGACTATGCTCTTTTACAACCTTCCTTTTTTTAGAAACAACTTTCTTGGCCTTCTTTACAACTTTCTCTTCTACCTTTTGTTCAAGGCTATTCTTTATTTTAACTATACGCTTAACTTGAATTCTTTGAGATTGATTCTTTGAATAATGAAGATTTGCGCTATCTTCTTTACTTTGAGTAGAAGATGCAAAAAGCAGCAGGCCATGAAGACCTGCTGATATGATTGCTGTATATAAAAAAGTATTTTTGCGCATATGAACTATTATTATCACTAAAATAGTTAAGATTCTCAAATCCTTTATCTATAATGTAGATTTTTCATCACATTTTACGCTGATTTTTAACTTTGCATCTCTCTTAAAACCATTTGTAGGATTCCACCGTGTTCGTAGTAGTCTACTTCTGCTGCAGCATCAATTCTTAAAGTAACAGCAAACTCAACAACACTTCCATCTTCGCGTATCATCTCAACATTTAAGTCTTGTCCTGGCTTTACACCACCGTCGACACCGATGATATTAAAAGTTTCAAGACCTGTTATTTTATGGGACTCAATACTCTCTCCTTCTTTAAATTGAAGAGGAAGAACACCCATACAAACAAGGTTACTACGATGGATACGTTCATAACTCTCAGCTAAAACGGCCTTGATCCCTAGCAGATTAGTTCCTTTGGCCGCCCAGTCTCTTGAACTTCCAGAACCATATGCACTGCCGGCCACAACGATAAGAGGTACGTTTTCATTTTGATATTTAAGTGAAGCATCATAAATACTCATTTGCTTGCGACTAGGAAGATGAGTTGTCCAAGGCCCTTCTGTTCCAGGGGCCATTTGATTTTTAAGCCTAATATTTCCAAAAGTTCCGCGAACCATGACTTCATGATTTCCTCGACGAGAACCAAAACTATTAAAGTCCTTCTGCTTTACACCTTGTTCAATTAGGTATTGTCCTGCAGGTGAATCTTTTCCAATTGAGCCAGCTGGCGAAATATGATCCGTTGTAATCGAGTCTCCTAAAAGACACATGATCTTTGCTCCTTCAATATCTCTAAGAGGGGCAGGATCTTTTGGAAGGTCGACAAAGAAGCTAGGTTCACGCACATAAGTAGAATCTTTATCCCATTCAAAGAGATCACCTTTTGGAGAGGCCATACTCTTCCACTTATCATCCCCTGCAAAGATTCTGCCGTATTCATACTCATATTGCTCAGTTGATACAGAAGAAGAGATTAATTCATGTACTTCTTCAGGTGTTGGCCAAATATCTTTAAGAAAAATATCTTTTCCATTCTCATCTTGTCCAATTGCTTCTTTAGAAAGATCGCATAAGAAAGTACCAGATAAAGCGTATGCCACACAAAGAGGTGGAGAAGCTAAGTAGCTGGCCTTAATTTGACTATGGACTCGCCCTTCAAAATTTCGATTCCCTGATAAAACAGAAACAACGGCCAAATTATTCTCATTAATATCTTTAGATACCTCTTCTGGAAGAGGACCTGAGTTTCCAATACATGTCGTACAACCATAACCAACAAGATTAAAACCAAGTTGCTCTAAATATGGGAGAAGGCCTGACTTCTTCAAATAATTTGTCACAACTCGAGAACCTGGTGCAAGAGAAGTCTTAACCCAAGGCTTTGTCTTTAATCCTGCTTCAACTGCCTTTTTTGCGACAAGGCCTGCGGCCAACATGACAGACGGGTTAGAAGTATTTGTACAACTAGTGATTGCCGCAATTGCAACATCACCGTGCTTAATTGTCTTGCCTTCGTTTTTGTTAACTTTGAAATTATCATCAAATGATTTTCTAGCATCAGAAAGATTCACTCGCTGTTGAGGAAGCTTAGGGCCAGCAAGACTTGGAACAACTTTACTTAAATCGAGATCAAGGATTTCACTAAATTTTGGCTCCACATCACCATCTTCTCTAAATAGTCCCTGCTCTTTTGTGTATTTTTCAACAAGCTCAACCTTCTCTCCACGCCCAGTCATTCTAAGATATTCAAGTGTGACTTGATCCACTGGAAAAAGCGTTGCTGTAGCACCAAACTCTGGCGACATATTAGAAAGTGTAGCGCGATCGGCAATACTTAAACTAGATAGCCCATCACCAAAGAATTCAACAAACTTACCAACAACACCATGAGCTCTTAGTTTTTCAGTAAGAGTTAGAACAAGGTCTGTTGCTGTTGCTCCTGTTGGTAAGCTACCGATTGTTCTAACACCAATAACAATTGGCTTTGGTAAGAACATTGGCTGACCAAGCATTGCTGCTTCAGCTTCGATTCCACCAACACCCCAACCAAGAACACCAAGTCCATTAATCATTGGCGTGTGAGAGTCTGTACCAACAAGAGTGTCTGGTAGTGCCCATCCATTTTTCTTTTGAACAACATGACCAAGGTGCTCAAGGTTAACTTGGTGACAAATCCCCATTCCTGGAGGCACAACTCGAAAATCTTTGAAGGCCTGCTGGGCCCAATTTAAAAGGGCATAGCGTTCTGCATTTCTTTCATATTCTAATTCTAAGTTTTTTTCATATGAATCAGCATGGCCAAAGTTATCAACTTGTACTGAGTGATCAATTACAAGATCAACTCCAACATATGGATTCACGGCCTTTGGATCTCCTCCATTTCTAGCCATTGCACTTCTCATTGCAGCAAGGTCAACGACAGCTGGTACACCAGTGAAGTCTTGCATTAAAACTCTTGCAGGCATAAATGCTAACGAAGAATCCTTATCATTTGGCCATGTAGCAAGGGCCTCAACATCAGAGTCCTTAACATCTTTCCCATCAACTCTTCTTGCAATATTTTCTAAAAGAATTTTTACCGTATGCGGTAGTTTATTTAAATCAACATTGTGCTTCTCACATAGATCCTTAAGGCTAATATACTTAAGTTCTTCATCTGCAACTTTAAGTAACTTTGTTACTTCATTCATAAATCACTCCTAATCGTTTAGGTTAATAATTATTTTTCTAATTTCACATTCTCTTTCTTTTCGAATTATTTTAACATAGATAAAGATAATTTTTTTCTTAAGGAGACAAATATGAGCGATGAATTAGCACCACATAACGTAACTGTTGAGGAATTTAAGGGAAATAAGATTTTAAAGATCTACAAAGTTGATGAAGAAGGTAATGAACTTGAGAAATATGGTACTGTTGTTAGTTTTGGCCTAACAAAAGCTAAGTATATTCTTGAGAATATTGATCATATAAAGAAGTTTGTTGAAACCTATTCAAAAGATTAATTTTTCACTTGATTTAAGTTTTTAATCAATCGTTCTTTTCTCATGGCCACTTTCGTCTGATAAGTTTTAATAAAGTTTTTTGCTTGCTCGAAATTAGTGGCCTTCCCCACTTGAATAATTCCGGCCATCCCCATGACAAAATGAAATTTACAATTATAGATATGGATACCTTCTTTTTCAAACTTTACAGTAATTGACTTCCCTTTTTCAGCTTGCCACTTTCTTTCACCATCTGGAGAGAAAATAGATTGAGGCTGGTGAGCAAAACTCTCCATTGGCTTAAAAGTTACAGTATCGCCTTTGTTAATTTGTAAATAACTGGGTTCGAAGAACATTGTCTCCCTCCCCTTCACCTCGTATGCTTTAACGAGATAATTCTTCGAGTAAGTATTTAATTGGAAAAGTAATACTATTGTAAGAATGGATATTTTCATAAGAAGAGAAACCTGACCGAAAATATTCGGTCAGGATTTTTTTAGTTATTTATATTTTAGATCGAAACGGTCTGCTTGCATGACTTTTGTCCAAGCCTTTACGAAGTCTTTTACAAACTTTCGTTTACCATCGTTAGAAGCATAAACTTCTGCAACAGCTCTTAGCTCTGCATGAGAACCAAAGACTAAGTCAACAGGAGTTGCTGTGTATTTAAGTTCGTTTGTCTTACGATCACGACCTTCATAAATTCCAGGCATACTCGACTTAACCCACTTATTATCCATTGTTAGAAGATTTACAAAGAAATCATTTGATAATCTTCCTGGACGTTTCGTGAAAACTCCATGCTTTGAACCGTCAGCATTTGCATCGAGAACTCTCATCCCGCCGACTAGAACTGTCATCTCAGGAACAGTTAGACCAAGCATATTTGCTTTATCGATTAGCATATAGATTGGAGTTCTTCCTGACTCTTCAGTGTAGTAGTTACGGAAAGCATCTGCTTTTGGCTCAAGGAATTTAAAAGATGTAATATCAGTCTGTTCTTGAGTCGCATCCCCTCTTCCTGACTTGAAAGGAACTTTGACTTTTACACCAGCATCACGAGCTGCTTTTTCAATAGCTGCTGCACCACCAAGCACAATAGTGTCTGCCAGAGAAGCTCCATATCTTTTACTAATCTTTTCAAGCTTAGGAAGTGCTTTTTCAAGAAGTTTAGGATTATTTACTTCCCAACTTTTTTGAGGAGCAAGAGCAATTCGTGCACCATTTGCACCACCTCGCATATCTGTAGAGCGGAAAGTTGAAGCTGAGGCCCAAGCAACTTTTACAAGCTCAGATACACTTAATCCCGACTTTAGTGCAGCTTTCTTTATACTATTAGCTGTTGCACTTGAGATCTTCTTTCCTTTTGGAGTTGGATCTTGCCACTGAAATGACATCTTAGGAACTTCCTTACCAATATAGCGAGCCTTTGGCCCCATATCACGGTGAGTAAGTTTGAACCAAGCCTTTGCAAATGCAAACTCAAACTTCTTTGGATCATCTAAGAAGGCCTTTGAAATTTTTGCATAAGCTGGATCTTTCTTAAGTGCGATATCTGTAGTGAACATAATTGGAGCATGACGCTTACCTTTAATATGAGCATCAGGAACCATCTCCGCTGCGCCCTCATCTGTTGGAATCCACTGATGAGCACCTGCTGGTGATTTCGTCAGCTTCCACTCAAATGCCCATAAATTATCGAGATAACCTGTTGTCCACTGAGTTGGAGTTGCATTCCATGCACCTTCAAGACCCGAAGTAATTGTATCTTCAGAGTGTCCTTTTCCACATTTATTCTTCCAACCAATACCTTGGTTTTCAATTGGTGCTCCTGCTGGGTCTGGCCCTAAACAGTCTTGTGGTTTATGGGCACCGTGTGCCTTACCAAAAGTGTGTCCACCGGCGATAAGAGCAACTGTTTCTTCATCATCCATTCCCATTCTTCCAAATGTTTCACGGATATCCTTTGCCGCAAGTAGTGGATCAGGCTTACCATTTGGTCCTTCAGGGTTTACATAGATTAGACCCATTTGAACTGCTGCAAGTGGTTTTTCTAACTTGCGATCACCTTTATATCTCTTGTCTCCAGCAAGCCATTGAGTCTCTGGTCCCCAGTAAACAAGGTCAGCTTCCCAATCATCAGTACGTCCACCGGCGAATCCAATTGTTTTGAATCCCATATCTTCAAGTGAAACGTTACCTGCTAGAACCATTAAATCGGCCCATGAGATTTTATTTCCATATTTCTTTTTAATTGGCCAAAGCAGTCTTCTTGCCTTGTCTAGAGATACGTTATCTGGCCAGCTATTAAGTGGTTCAAAACGTTGTTGACCACCGCCGCCACCTCCGCGGCCATCGTGACTTCTGTATGTACCAACACTGTGCCATGCCATACGAATAAAGAAAGGCCCATAGTGACCGTAATCAGCTGGCCACCAATCTTGTGATGTCGTTAGTGTTTTTCTGATGTCTTTTTTTACTGCAGAAAGATCTAATTTCTTAAACTCTTTTGCATAGTTGAAGTTACTTCCTAAAGGACTAGACTCTGGTGAGTGTTGTCTCAGTGGAGAGAGATCGATTCGGTTTGGCCACCAAAATGAATTTGGTTTTGCTTCACCTTTTGCAAATTGCTGTTGCATCCCGTCCCCTGAGTTTGATGCACAACTCAGAAGTGCGAAAGTGGCAATCAGCAAAGGAAGTTTTCTTTTCATGCTTAAAGCTCCTTTGAAAAATAAAAAACCATAATTTCGTTGAAACTATTATTGCGAATGAGTCTTTTTAAATACATTCTATTTTGTCTATTTAATGATAGATTTTAACTATAAGAAAAGTTAAGTTATTCAATAGATATAAAGATCTTTAATAAATACAGTAACTTAGAACTAGTTCTAAATTACTGTATTTGATTTATTGAGGATTTATTTTCCGCTTTGGCTTTGTAATTTTGCAAGGTTTTTACTCACCTTGTCAGCATCTAGCATCGGATCGACATCGCGATCAAGTGCCACAATTTTTAAATTAGGATCAATAATAAAGGTCCATCTTTTTGACATATTAAAGACGGCCATCTTTGCACCAAACTTCTTCGTTACTTCCCCACTTTCATCAGAAAGTAAATCAAAAGTAAGGGCATGCTCTTCATGAAACTCTGCTTGATCCTTTACCGAATCAACGCTTATACCGTAGACTTCGGCTCCTAGCTTTCGAATAGATTTAATACTATCGCGAAAGGCACAAGCCTGTTTAGTACATCCAGGTGTTCCAGCTTTTGGATAAAAGTAAAGAACTGTCCACTTGCCTTTACGTGAGGCCATAGTAAAGTCTTTCCCTTTATGATTTTTAACTGTGAAGTCAGGAACTTTTTGACCTAGCTCAACATCCTTGGCCTGAGCGCTAAAGAACATAATTAAGGTTAGTAAAGGTATCTGAATAAATCTTTTCATTATAACTCCAGTGTATAAATAATAATTAAACTTTAACCTATAAAACTATATACGCAAAAATAATACAATTGGATCATATTTAAATTATTTCTAATATTCCTCTTCCTTCTTCACTCAAACTTGGCAAAACATAAGTTCTTCTTAAGATTTAAGAATGCTATAATCTTCTCTATGATAGGAAGCTTCACTGAAAGACAAATAGAATATCACTCGAAATTTGGAACAATCTATATTTGTGCTAATCCAAATGGAATTTCCTATATGGGCTGGGAAGACCAAGAACTCGACCCTCCACATCTAGATGATGATCAGCGAATTATCAAATATCTCCACGATGCAGAAGGCGAAATTGAAGAGTATCTTGCAGGTAGCCGCAAGAAATTCACGCTGCCAATAACTCTAACAAGAGGAACTTCTTTTCAAAAGAAAGTCTGGTCCGAGCTTCTAAATATTCCCTATGGTAAGACTACGACCTATTCAGATATTGCCCAAAAAGTCGGCTCACCTGATGCCGTCCAAGCTGTAGGAAGTGCTAACGGAAAAAATCCGCTATGCATCCTGATTCCTTGTCACCGCGTCATAAATAAGTCCGGTGAACTTTCAGGCTATGCTGGAGGAGCTCAAGTGAAAGAGGCCCTCCTCAATCTCGAGGGAGCTTTTGTATAGACGATGCTAGGCTCCAAATGTTAAATTATTTGTCATGACAAATGACAAGAATCAAAAGAAAAACATGCGTCCAAAACAGGACATTCCGACAATTTTATCTCGCGTTGAAAGACCTAAGAAGGCAGTCGTAACTGCAGGTATGCCATACGCAAACGGGCCAGTTCATATTGGTCACTTAGCAGGTGCACACGTTCCAGCTGATATTTATGCAAGGTGGACAAAACTTCTTATCGGTCAAGACAATGTTCTCTTTGTTTGCGGTACTGATGATCATGGATCAACAAGTGAAGTAGCAGCAAAGAAGCTAGGAAAAACAACACAAGAATTTATTGGTGAAGTTCATGCTAAGCAGTCCAAAACAATGGAGCGCTATTCTATTGGACTTGATACATATACAGGAACATCTCGTGAAGAAAATTACGAGGCCCATAAAGAACTATGCCAAGACTTTTTAAGAAAGATGCATGGTAATGGGATGCTTGATAAGAAGACAAGTGAGCAATGGTTTGATCCTGAATTAAATATGTTCCTTCCTGATCGCTATGTTCAAGGTGAATGTCCAAATAGTGAATGTTCAAATACAAAAGCATATAGTGACGAATGTGATGTTTGTGGGAAAAATTATGATCCACATGAATTAAAGAACCCTGTTTCAACAGTAAGTGATGCAACTCCTGTTCTTAAAGAAACTGATCACTGGTATTTAAATATGTGGAAAGTGACTGACCAACTTATAGAATGGTTAGATACAAAGCAAAAGACATGGAGAAAACCAGTTCTTCAAGAAGTATTTGGAACAGTTTATCCAAGTGTGATCTTTTCTAATAAATCAGAAGCAGATTACAAAGAAATTAAGGGAGATCTTCCAAAGCACAAGAGCCGTTACGCTCCAGGAAAGAAAGTTGTTGTTCAATTTGAAAACCTAGCTGACCTTGAAACAGGTAAGAAACAATTAACTGATAAAGGTATTGAGTGTGAACTTAATGATGCTTGGGCACATAGAGCGATTACTCGTGATGTTTCATGGGGAATCCCTGTTCCAACTGACCTTGATGAAGGGATGGAAGGAAAAACTCTCTACGTTTGGCCAGAGTCTTTAATTGCACCGATTTCTTTTACAAAAGTAGCTCTTAAGAAAAAAGGACTCGATCCGCAAACTTATAAGGATTTTTGGACAGACCCTGATGCCAATATTTATCAATTCCTTGGAACTGATAATGTTTTCTTCTACGTTCTCATGCAAGGTGCGATGTGGTTTGGTGCTCAAGAAGACCCAATGAGACAAGCGATTAAAGGGGAATTCCAACAAACAGATATCTTCTCTAATTTTCACCTACAAATTAATGGTGAAAAAATGAGTAAGTCGAAAGGAAACTTCTATACTGGTGATCAATTAATTGATGAGATGGGATACTCGGCAGACCAAGTTCGCTACTTCCTTTCAACTCTAAGTCTTTCAGAGAAAGCTTCTAACTTTGATTTTGAAGTTTTCAATGCCAAGAATGCATTCCTTGCAGGTCCAATGAATGCCTCTTTTGAAAAACCAATCTCAGCTTGTCACAAGCAATTTGGTGGCGTGGTTCCTAAGGGAGAGCTTATTGGTAAGACAGAAAAAGAGACTCTTAAGATCGTTCAACAATATACGAAGTTTATGGCAAAGGGAGAATATCCAAAGGCCCTTGGTGCACTAGAGAATTATGCTCGTATTATTAACGGATTATTTAATCAGTATAAACCTCACGATGATCGCTTTGATGAGAAAGAGCGTACTGATGCTCTTTATTCAAGCTTTTATATCCTAAGAAATATTCTTATTATGCTCTCACCATTTGCCCCTGAGACAATGGAGAAATTAAGAAAGTCCCTAAACCTTCCTGAAAGTGTTTATTCGATTGATGAGCTTAAAAATGCGTTCCCTGAAAATCATAAAATTGGGGAACAAGACGTATACTTTCCAGCAGTTGAAACTGAGTAAAGATAAAAGAAAAGGCCTCAAACGAGGCCTTTTTTTAATCAAGATCTTCTAGCTGACCTTTTATTTTATTCTTTAATTGATCAAAATTAATATCTTCAATTTCAACAATCATTCCTTCTTTTCTTCTTTGCGCTTCTACATCATCAAGATCATCTTCATCAGCAACTCCGATAACTTGTTCTAATGCAATAGACATATCTCTATGAACAAAAGGATCTAATTCATCAAGGCCTGCGGCCATTGCAGAACCAGCAGCTGTTCCAGTCGGCGCACCAAAGAAGAATCCTCCAGCAGCAGCGACACCTCCATCAAGACTAACACCTGTTCCAATATAGTAAGCAGCTGTTGCTTTTGCTCCGATAATTAACCCTAGATAAGCTGAAACAGCTAAAATAGCGACGTCAGCACCGGCAGCATAAAGAGCGTGGCGGCCATTCATATCGGCCATTTTCTTAATGTCACTTCTTGCAAAGGTACGATAATCAGAAAATAGATTTCGACATTTTAGCTCTTCCCTATTTCCATGACATTCTTCAAAGATATAGCGATCGTTTACGATTTCAGTGGCCTTGATATACTTGAAAGCAGTTTCTTCGGCCTTAATAAAAGTCGCAGCATAGTTGATTTGTGAAAGGAGTAGAACTCCTGTTAAAATAGTTTTCTTTAGTTTCGGGGATAGATTTTTCATGACCTAATATTATCAAGATTATGAATAATTATATCCAATCCTGTAACTTCTTTAGGCCATGAAAAATCTTTAAACACCCAATTATCTCATGAAATTCTAGCTACTTAGATAATTTAAAAGATAGTTTCTCACTTGGAATAACAACTTGATTATGCACCAGTATAAGTTTCTGAGACATGGCCATCAACTAGAAAGATTTCTCGTTCGGCCATTTTAGAAAAGCCGCGATCATGGGTTACCAAAGCAATAGTTGTTCCCTTTTGCTCATTAGTTTCTTTTAAAATATTCATTACCACTTCTGCATTAGTGGAATCGAGATTTCCAGTAGGCTCATCTGCAAAGATATAGCGAGGCTCCATGATTAATGCCCTTGCGATTGCAACCCTTTGTTGTTCCCCTCCAGACATTTGACTCGGCAATTTATTTGCGACATAGCCAATATTTAATTGCTCTAAAAGAAACCGAGCTCGTTTTTGGTACTCTTTTAATAAGCCTAAATTTCGGGGAGGTAGTAGGATATTTTCTAAAGCAGTCAACTCCGGCAATAGATAGTGAAATTGAAAAATAAAACCAATATGTCGACTTCTAAATTCATGAACAGAATCAACACTCATATGTGTTACATTCTTATTATCAATATAAATATGTCCTGAGGTTGGGTCATCTAGTGAGCTTATAATATATAATAATGTCGATTTTCCACTTCCAGAACGGCCTGCAATTGAAACAAACTCCCCGTCTTTAATCTCCATGCTAATATCATGGAGGATGCGTTGTGGAGGTTCACCAAACTCTTTAACAATATTGTCTGCTCGAATCATCACTCTCCCCTAATGATATCAATTGGAGTCATACGGCTTGCGGATAAGGCCGGTAAAAAACTTGCTATCAAAGAAGCGATAAGGGCCGCAAAGAATGAGATAGCATATGTCGATGGTGCATAATCAATTAATAAATGATTATTTCCACCAATATCAATATTAAGTTCAATACTTTCAACTAATCTACTGACAACATAACCTAAAATCATTCCCAAAATTCCACCACTTATTCCTAAGAAGATTCCTTGGTACATGATGAGCTCTAAAATTTTCTTAGGCGCATAGCCGATAGAACGTAATATTGCGATCTCTTTTCTCTTTTGGTTAATCATAATTGTTAGTACGTTATAAACACCAAAAGCAGCAACGATAAGTACTGCTATCGTAATAAAATAGCGAACCATATCCTGCATCATAATCATCTCCATAAACATGGGATTTGCCTCTCGCCAATCCTCAACTTTATCATGACTTAATAGAGACCATTGATCGGCCAATTCTCCAGACTTATCCATATTAAAGAGGGCCACTGCGACCTCAGAGATACGTCCAGGTGTTTTATTTAACTTTTGAACATCTTCTATATGAGCAAAAGCAATGGACTTATCAACATTTTCATCTCCAAATGAAAGAAGCCCTACAACCTTAAACGAACTTCTTTGATCCAGAGATCCTGTAACCACTTCAACAAATTGTCCGACACGTACACCTATTTCTTCAGCGGCCTTTACGCCAAGAATAATCTTATTCCCACCACTGGATAAAGAGGAGAAGTCTCCCTCTCTCATATAATCAGCTATTTTACTTACTCTAATTTGACGTTTTGCCTCAGTACCAACAAGGGCCAGATTATGAGTAAGGTCTCCTCTTTTAATCATGACCTGGATATTTAATCGCGGGCAATAGTCATAAACTTCAGGATGGTTTGAAAGACGATTTGCCCAACCTTGATAATTTTCTAATTTTGCTTCGCTTCGTTTTCCATAAGGAGGAGTAATCCAGCTCACCGTTTGATTAGCATAAAACCATTCATCCACAAGTTTACGATCGATAATATCCTCTCTTCCCGAGATGAGAATATGAGCCGTATTATTTAGTAGAGAATTAATAATATATTTGCGAAACCCTAGTTGTATTCCAGAGATTGAAACATAGAGCATGGTTCCAAAACTTATTCCTAATAGAATTAGAAACGTTTGCTTCTTCTTTGAAAAAAGTTGCTTCATCGCAAGAAAGAGCATCACTACCTCTTTATGAAAATAAGATCATCTAAATTGATATCACCTGAGACGACCTCAACCCACATGCCATCACTATTTCCAGTTGTGACATCCACTTTTTCTCGTTTCTTATTTCTCATGCGAAGAACTTTTCCATCGCTTATGGCCTTAACTGGAATGAGGAGTACATCCTTTTTCTTTCCTACTTCAATAACAACATCTGCTGTCATCCCAGGTAGAATACTCTTTTCAAGGCCTTCAACTTCAATACGTGTTATAAACTCTCCCTCTCTAGGATAGATTGTTTTCACATAGCCTTCATACTTAAGCTGAGACTGACTTTCAAAAACAAGTCTTGCTCTTTGTTTTGGTAAAACTCTTAAAGCAGCATCTTGCTCAAGTGATACTTCTACGTATTTTTGATTTAAATTTTTAAGTGTAAGAACTGTAAATTGAGGAAGTACAATTTCTCTTTCTTTATTTGCAACAAGAGTAACTGTTCCATCAAAAGGAGCTTTAAAAAGGACCCGACCTTCAAAGCTTATAAGACGATCTCCCTTCTTTACGCTTTGCCCCTCTTTAACGTAGAGCTTTTCAACTATTGATAACACTCCAATCTTTACGTTAAATTCCTGATCTGACTCCACTCTACCAAGTCCATATATCGCCTCAACCACATCACCCTTTTTAGGAGAAATTAATTCAAAGTTTTTTTTGAAATAAAAGACTCTAGCACCGATGGCCACTGCAATAAGAACGATTATAACTAATGCGATATAAACCTTTTTCAAGACATCCTCCGATTAATATCTAAAAATTTTCGCATATCTCATTATATAAGACCAAAGAAAAGCTAGTGATAAATATCAGTTTAATAAGTCAATAACATATAGCCTAAGATAAAGTTATAGTTTGTTATATTAATTAATTTGTCTTACCTAAAACAATAATTATAAAATGAAGAAAAGCTTACTATTAGGACTCAAGATGGCCGATAATATAAAAACTGCGACTTCTAGTATTAAAGAAGTCCTTCGAATTATGGACCTATGCCTAGGTTCATTTACGGCCATTTTATCATTTTCAATTTTTATCTATAATCTTACTAATGGTCTCGATCTAATCGGTCCGCTATTCATCTTATTCTTTCTCATTTACAACCTTGTTCTATCTCAAATCAGTATAAGAACGAGTAAATCCCAATTAGTAGAAGTCTTTAGGCACTTTACGACGCTAACCTTTCTATGTCCTTTAAGTCTAGTCTTGGTAAAAGAGCCCTTTTCACCATTTTGGTTTCTATATTTAATCATGATTGTTTCAAGTAGCTCGATCTTCTTTGAAGTATCACGTGGCCATCTATACAGTATCTACGCGACTATTTATGGCATCCTAAGTTATGTGATTGCTTCACTTATTTTGATTCCTGATAAGCCAGTAACTGAAATAGCTCTTCATGTTTGGGTCATGGGAATGCTAAGTTTTCTTCTTCATCAAATATTAAAACTTGTTGATCGAAGTTATCGCCGAGAACAACATAAGTCCCAGGAACTATTTGAAACCCTGAAAGATCTTGAAGAAGCACAACAAAGCTTAATCTACAGCTCAAGACTTAATGCAATTGGTGAAATGGCCGGTGGGATTGCCCATGAAATTAACAATCCTCTTACGATTATTTCCGGAAGTGTCTTTAAGCTAAAAAAAGAAATGCAAAGTAATTCTTTAAGTGATGAGGAATTAAAAAAGAATCTTGATCGAATCTCAGATACAGTGAAAAGAATTACTCAAATTGTCACAAGTTTGAGGATTGTCTCAAGAGACTCTTCTAATGGAGAAAAATTAATAGAAGTGCCAATTCGAGATATTCTTCAAGATGCTCTTTCAATTTGTAGTGAAAGGTTTAAGGCCCATGGCATTGATTTAAAGCTTAGTCTTGATGATGAAGAATTTGATACTCTCGTAAAGGTTGATCGAGTTCAGCTATCACAAGTATTTCTAAACTTACTAAGTAATTCCTATGATGCCATTGAAGGACAGGAAGATTCATGGATTCGAATTGAGGCTTTTGAAGAAGGAAAAATGCTAGTTATTAAATTAACAGATTCTGGAAAAGGTATCTCACAAGAACATCACGAGAAGATATTTGATCCCTTTTATACAACTAAGGAAGTTGGTAAAGGAACAGGATTGGGACTATCAATATCAAAGAGTATTCTAGAAAAAAACCAAGGAGAATTAACCCTCGATACACACGCTAAAAATACAACCCTAATAGTGAAAGTCCCAAAAGCTTAAAGCCTTGGAAGCGTAACTGCTAGAAACATGAGATAAAAGAGTCTCCGATACTTCCAAGAACAATTTCTCCACTTTCGTCGAGAATATTTCCATATGAATTCCCACCATCGCAATGGTCTTCCATAGAGATAACTATTGTATAGATATTTCCTGTTTGAGTTGCCTCTAATTGCTTAAGAACTAGTGCATCTGCACAATATTCATAATCAAATTCTTTAAATGCTGGATACTTTGAGAACTCTTCTTTTGTTAATTTTGGTAAACTCTCAGAATGAACTTCTATATACTCATCACGATCATAGCTTGAGGCCAGATCCACGTTATTTAACTCAGGACATGCCACAACCTGACCAGCAGCGACACTTGAAACAATCATTAATAATAGAACAACAACACTTTTCGCTTTCAACATTTTCAACCTCGTAATTTTTAATTCGAGGCATTTTTATCCAAGACTAAACAAAATCACAATTATATTAAAAATATGAAAGACATATAATAATTAGATATCACACTCATACATCAATGGCCCTTCTTGGCCCAAGGTTGTCGAAGCTGGCCCACGGGAGGTTGTAACCTCATCGGCATCATCATATTGCATGAATGATCCAATAAAGGCAGTGAACAATATTAACAAGAATAATGGTGTCGCAAATTTCATATTAAGCATAATTACTTTATCGACACAATTGGTTGAGTTCTTTAGTCCAGATTCACTAAGTGCCCGTCTTTACTAGGAGATTGGGTAATTTCCCAGCGATTTTTGTCCGGATCAATGAGTAGGAAACTCTTTTCTCCCCAAGGATGATCCTTTGGCTCTCCACTCACTTCAAAGCTAAACTCAGACTTTAAGTTCATAAGCTGCTCATAGAATTGGTCCACATTTTCAACCGTAACTCCGTAAGAGACTTGAGCAGGATTATCAATGAGTTCAAAATAGTCTTTGGCCTTGCCCACTGGCCTAAAAAAGGCCACGCGACTCTTGTCTGGTAGAACAAAGTCAGCGAAGTCTTCATTTGCAAAATGGGCCTCAACTTCGAAGACGGCCGTAAAAAACCTTGAAATATTAATAACATCTGATGATGTTATCACTAAGTGAGAAAGTGCTTTTATCATAATCGATCCTATTTTATTTAATGCTATTACATTTTTATTGACTTAGATAGGTTTCCAGCATAAATCTTCTTATCAGTTTTCTGATCCAGTTTTAGTGGCCATCCTTCCTGCCACTTTTTTCGGTGCCTTTTTTGATAAAGCGCCTTGTGAGAACATTTAAAATGAAAGAGCTTGATAGGCTTGTCGATTCTCTAGCAAAGAATCGATACTATGTGAGTGATACACTCATTAATAACGAACTAGTGCGTGCTTTAAAAGATGAAGCACTTAGTCGTTTTGAAGTTGGTGAATTTGATCAAGCAAGAGTTGGCAGACAACTCACAAAACGACTCGATCAGCATATCCGAAGAGATAAAATCTCATGGATCTCTTCTGATACAAATGAGCAGACTAATGCCTTGAAAGAATATTTTAGCTTTCTTAACCAATTAAAAGATTATTTAAACCCTCTCTTCTATCTCGGGATTAGAAATTATGAGGGCCACTTTGCCTTCTACGATACTGGTGCCTTCTATAAGAAGCATGTTGATCAGCATCGAGGAAGAGGTTTGAGGCGTCTAAGTGTTATTCTCTATCTAAATGATATGAATGATGGAGATGGTGGAGAGGTTGTTCTCTATGATTTTAATCATCACGAAAATGTTCTTGATACAATTCGGCCAAAAGAAGGTCGACTTTTAATTTTTATCTCTGAAGACTTACCCCATGAAGTTCTGACTGCTCATATGCCAAGACTTTCTCTAACGGGGTGGATGAGAGCATAGAAAGATCAAGAAATTTTAAACCTTATTAATATTAATATGAAATAAAGATTTCATAATAAGAATTATTTCAAAGGAGCCTAAAATGAAAACTAATGAAGGAAATGCAGATCGCATTCTTCGCATCGTAGCTGGTGTAGTCCTATTATCGCTAGTTTTTGTGGGTCCTAAGAGTAACTGGGGCTATATTGGTCTAATACCTCTCGTAACAGGGCTCTTAGGAGTATGCCCAGCTTATAAACTCCTAGGTCTCTCTACTAGAAAGGCCCATCCTACTAAGTAGATATGTGTTATACTCTATTATAGAGTGAGGACATATCTGTGAACGAAAGAGAATTAATCAAATCAGAGCTAGGCTTTGATCAAGTATCCTTATACATTGATGATCGTAGTTATTACTTCTTTTTTATGAAGCATAAGAAAGAGAACTACATGGTTCTTTTAAAAAATGAAATTGAAAAAAAATCACATGAAATGCTTAGAAATTTTTCCAGTGATTTTCCTGAACTGCCAACCTTTCTAAAAGAAACGCAATCTCTAATGCTCTTTGATATTCCAAACGGAAAATTAACAAGACTTGTTGAAGAAAAAATCGATAAGGAAATTTCGGGCCAGGCAAAAAAACTACAACAACGTCTTAATGAATTTGTTCTTCAATATGGCTACTACTGGAACTGGGAATTAAATTACTTTTTTGTAACGAATAATCAACTTATGTATATTGACTTAGAAACTTTAGAGATTGGCACAAAAAGTCGAATACTTGATATGCCAATCTATAGTGAACTAAGTCTTGAACAAAGAGTTAGACTCAAAATTAAAAGAGAGAATAAACAACTAAGTAATCACGCCCGCTTTACCAAGTGGCTTAAATAACAGCTTCTCAGTCCTAATTCCTATCCCTTAATTCCACAGCGTGAAAATGCTTCTGGTAGAGAAAGTAAATTTAAGCCTATCTCTTCATCCATTTTTCTTTCAATTCTTTGTGTTATTGGAAAGAAATAAATTTCAGTAGTAACTGCAACCTTTGCTCTAAATAAATGGCCACCTTTACAAGAGAAGTCTTCATCACCTAATACTGTGTGAATATGAAAGAATGGCCTTCCATCAAGATATGATAAGTTTCCATCCAAACTTAATAATTCGAAGTCTCCATTGAATTCTTTTCTGTCGTACGTTTTTGTTTCAAGGTGATAAAAACCTAACTCAACTTCTTTTAATGCCCCAATACCTTTGAGCATTCCCGCTGACAGCTCTTCGGCCACTGCAAACTCTTCGAGAGCAGAAAATAAATCTTCGTCTTTATATAAACGAATTAAATAACATTCCTCTTGCTTGATATATTTCATGTTAAACTCCTGAATTTACACAAATTATACAATGAGAAGGGCCTCCAGTCCCCCCGCACTGCACCCTGAAAATCTTCTAGCCTTGATGGACGCTAGCATTAAGCAATGCTAAACATAATACATGTATAAGATGCGTAAAATTCTCTTATTTTTCACAATTATTTCAGGACAAATAATTTTTGCATCAGAATGTTTTAGTGAGCACTTAAAAGAAGCTATTGAACAAAATCGCCAGCGTAGAGGCTTCTATGCATCAATATCAAATAATAAAAGTAAGTCCATCTCAAATAAATTAATATTTGCTGAAAAAATCGCCCACTTTTATTCAAAAGGCCTAAATAAGAAACTTAGGTCCTATCGTGAAGCAGGTATTCCAATTCTCTGTCTTGATTTCATTGAAATGAGTAAGTCACCGACCTATCTAGGTAAACAAGCTCCTCCAACTCTTATGTACAATGAAATAGATAGCATAGGAGCTAAAGACCTTAAAAAGAATCTAAAAGAGATGCTAAGTGAAGACAGATTTCACCATATTACTGACTTTATCGAAGAAGAACTATCAAATGAGATCAAATATGGGCCATACAATTGCCTCTTTAAACACGTCCTTGAATCTCTTGGGCGCACATCATATCTAACTCCTTACTATATAGAACATGCCAAGAGCATTGGCCTGAAGTCACCTCAAAAGCTTCTAAAGAATTATCTTAAGATGAATATCTCAGCATTAAGCTTTGCAAGATATCTCGACAAAAAAGCTAGCTCTCTTCAAGAAAAAGGAATTGGTATTTTATGTAGAGATGTTCCTCATATTCCGTTAAGATTAGACTATGAGATGGAACTTTCTAAATACTAAAATTGGTGTGGCCTTTGGCGGTGGAGCTGCTAAAGGAATTGCCCACATCGGTGTACTTAAAGCTTTTGAAGAAAAAAATATCAAGATATCGTACGTATCTGGTACAAGTGTTGGCGCAATTGTCGCTTCCTACTATGCGTTTGGAAAGAATTATGAAGACTTCCAAGAGCTTGCAAAGAAACTAAATTATAAAGACTCAATAAGCTGGACTATTCCAAAGAAAGGCTTCTTTAGTACAAAATCAATTAGGGAAATGATCATCAAGGACCTGGGAGATGTAAATATTGAAGATGCACAGATCCCTCTTGCAATTTGTACAACTGATATTTCAACAGGAGAGCAAGTAATCTTTCACAGAGGAAACTTAGCAGATGCAATTTGTGCTTCAGTATGTGTGCCAGGGGCCTTTATTCCTCAAGTAATAGAAGGGAGAACCCTCGTCGATGGAGGAATCACGGAGAATGTTCCCGTCTCACCTCTTTATAAAATGGGTGCTGGAATTATCGTTGCGGTTGATTTAAATGGTGTACAAAAATACCAAGAACCAGATGATACATTTGCCATAATTAGCAATGCTATGGATATTGCAATTGACTTAAGAACAAGAGAACAAATTCAAGATGCAGATATCATCCTATCCCTGGATCTTAGTAAGTATAATCGTCTTAATAACTCAAAGTGTATTGAAGAGCTCATTAACGAAGGCTATAGGCCAATGATCGACTCACTTTCAAGTCTTTCATGGTATCGCAATGCTAATTATATCGAGTTTCTCAAAAAGCTGATCATTGAGTTTCTACCGTTTAGGATACCACGCGTTATTTCTAATATTTATAAAAAGAAACTTTCTCAAATTTTTATTAAATAATTAAATTATGAGAATGATTTTTTATTTTTCATAATTTTATCGTTATCATTAAGATATAAATTAAAATGGAGTTTAATTTGTTTAATCACGAAAAAATGATTTCACTTCTAACAGAGAAGCTTTCTCTTTGGTATGAAGCCGTTATCAAAAACATTCCCAATCTTGTTGTTGCCTTTGTCGTTCTTATTTTCTTCTTCTATCTAGGGGGAGTGATTCGAAAGGGAGTTAATAAAGTACTTCCAAAAATTTCTTATAAGAGATCTGTAAATAACTTGGTAAGTTCAATTGTAAATATCGTTGTCATTTTAATTGGTGTCTTTACAGCTCTTGAAATAATGGGGCTTGAAAAGACTGTTACTTCAATTCTTGCCGGTGCTGGGGTTATTGGTATTGCTCTTGGTTTTGCCTTTCAAGAGATTGCTGCAAACTTCGTAGCAGGTCTTCTTATCGCTTACCGCGAACCTTATCAATTAGGAGATATCATTGAAATCGATACTATTATCGGACAAGTTACAAATATAGAATTTAGAATTACATGTGTAACAACTTTCCAAGGCCTTGAGGTCTTTATTCCTAATAAAGATATGTTCACTAAGCCTTTTATCAATTACACAAGTACACCAAGAAGACGAGTTGATCTAGCTGTTGGTGTTTCATATCGCGATGATCTCGATAAGGTCGAGCAAGTTACAAAAGATGCCCTATCTTCAATCAATGGCCGTATTGATGATATTCCGGTTGAAGTCTTCTTTGAAGAATTTGGCGATAGTTCAATTAATTTAAGTGCTAGAGTTTGGGTTCACTACAATAATGGAAATGCATATTTTCAGGCACGTCATGAAGCTGTAAAAACTATTAAGAAGTTTTATGATGAAAATGGAATTACTATCCCATTTCCTATTAGAACACTTGAGTTTGGAAATTCTTTGGACGTTAATAAAGGCTAATTACACATCTGTTGCCAGCCTTCAACTTCGGCCAGAACTTTCTTATGATCTTCTCGGCATCCCTCTATTGGTACGTATGAGTAATAGAGGGAGCCATTACTAATTTTCTCCATTACATCACGACCTTCACCTGGAACAAAGGCAGGACATCCAAAGCTTCGCCCCATAACCTTTCCTCGATTATAATAAGCTTCATGCATAACAACACCTTGTGACATGGCCTTATCATTAACTCCATCAACGAGCCCTTCCATTCTCATGCCATTATAGTTTCGCCCATTCACACTAAAAGTTGGCCAACCTCTTTGACCCTTAACCCTTTCGTCATGAGAAGCAGACATATAGAAGTTTGCAGTTTTAAAAAAGCCAGGACGTGTCATTGCCCATTGGTCATGCTTTTGTCTTGTTCGTGAGTTTTGAGGGATACGACAACGTCTCATCATCCCATTATGATTAGAAGACTTTATTACTTTTCCATCTTTGATTGTAGCGTCACTATACTTCACGCCACCAAGTGAGCCACTACCATGAGAAACTTTCTTATATTCCACTTCTCCTGTTTTCATATTCAACAGAAAGAAGCGCTTTTGAGTAGAGCTTTGTGAATAGTCTGCAATTGAAATATAATTCTTATTTTTAAAAGTATTTTTATGATCTCGATAATAAAGTAGAGCTTGCTTTAGTGCATCTTCAGGAACACCTTGGTCTCTAAAGTCCTCAAAGAAATTACATTCTTCTCCACGATAAATATTATCTGTGACTTCAAAAACATCATCAATTGCATCAAGAATAATTTGAATCTCTGGTAAGACATCTTTTGGGGCACATTCAATGCTAATTTCTGGATCTGACTCGTAAGAAGTTGGAATAACCTCTTCTGCAAGTATCGATAATTGCATGAATAACATTGAAAATAAGAATAACCTCACATCTCCCCCTAGATTCCTTATCGGAGGAAATGATCGAAACTTAATAAAGAATGTTGACGTTTAAAGGACTACTCATAGCCTATATCGTCTTTAATAACCTCTTCCATCACCTTATTTTCTTGAGGTGTAAAGACATCAGTTAGGTTCTTTATCCATCTATTCTTCTTGATAATTGTAATTGCCATTGCCGCACCTAGAATATTTCCAACGACAAATGAGAAATAAATTCCAACTTGAGCTAATTGAGTATGTTTTGAAAGAAGATAAGCAACAGGAAATCTGATTACCCATAATGAAATGATGGCCACCATCATCGAGATCATTGGACTTCCCCCACCTCTCATGGCACCGGAACATACTTGTTGAACACCTATGAGTCCAAAAGTTAGAGCTATAACGCGAATAAATACTGCGCCTTCTTTAATGACGGCAAATTCTCCAGGGACAAAGATTTGCAATGTTTGCTCTGCAAAGATAAAGAATCCAATTCCAGCAATGGTTAGAACAATAAAGATGACCCATAATGCTTTACTGGTAACTTCTTTTGTTCTCTCTATCTTTCCTGCTCCAATATTTTGTCCTACTAAAGTTGATGTTGCCATGGCAAAGCCAAGACTAGGAATAATCATTAAAGTTAATACACGAATTCCAATTCCATATGCAGCGAGAACGACATCTCCAAAAGTAGCGATAAGGAAAGTCATAATTGTCATGGCCAGTGCACGTGAAGATTGTTCAGCAGAAGCAGGGAAACCTAGATTAATAATTTTCTTAGCAAGAGTGAAATCAAAATCAATCTTTTTAAAATTAATTTTTATTCCACCTTTTCCTTTTGCTAAAAGATATAAGGCGATAATAGCAGAAAGCCCCTGCGTGCAAATAGTTGCAAAAGCAGCTCCATCAACACCATATGCAGGAACGGGGCCCCATCCCATAATTAAAATCGGATCAATTATAAAGTTTAAGATGACAGAGAAGAGAACAATATAAAAAGGAGTCTTCACATCTCCAACACCACGATAAAGAGACTGGAACATCATATAAAGATAACTAAATATAAGACCTATGAATGATATTCTAAGATATGATGTTGTAATCTTTTGAATCTCTACCGTTGGTGTCATCGCCTCAATAACATAAGGAATAACTGCATAAGCAATCCCAGCAAGTAGAGCTGATGTAGCGAGTATAATAATTAAGGTATGAAGACATACCTTAGAAACCATCGGTGTATTTCTTTGGCCTGTGTACTGAGCAACTAAAATCGTTCCACTAACAGCAAAGCCTGCTCCCATAGAAATTAATAGAAATAAAATTGGAAATGAAAGTGAAAGTGAGGCTATAGCATTTGTCCCTAAGCGACCCACCCAAAATGTATCAGTCAACTGATAGGCCGTTTGTAAAAAATTTGCCATAACAATTGGAACTGACAACTTAAATAAAGATTTGATGACAGATCCTTGTGTAAGATCTCTTCCTTCCACAAATATCCTTTAGTTCGTGACTTAACTAAGTTTAGGCCACTTTTAATTCCTCCGTATCATCAACTTCTTCAATCAAATCTTCAATCTTTTTTTTTATAAAACACTCTTGAGCTTTTTCTAATTCTTCTTTTAGTTTAGTTACTAAAAGAATTTTATCCCCTTTTTCAAATACAGTGGCACCATCTGGAATAATAAAAGCGCCATGCCTCTTAATGAAGAGTACAACTGAGCCAGTTGGTAGACCAAGATCAACAACACGATTATCAACAGCAAAGTCAGTCTCTCTAATTTCAAGTTGAACGATACCGTGCTTTGTTTGCTCAAGTAGCTCTAAGTCCACAGGGAAATTCGCTTCATCTTCTTGCTCAACGATAAGCCCAAGCTTTCTTGCCATTATCTTCAACGTTGAGCCTTGAATTAAGGCAGAAATAATAACAACGAAGAAAACAATATCAAAAATAGTGTGAGCACGCTCCCCCATGTGAGTTGCCGCAAAGCTTGCAAAAACAATTGGCGTTGCACCCTTAAGTCCTGCCCATGAAACAAAGATCTTTTCATTTAAGTTAAAACGACTTTTTACAAGACAAAGAAATACACTAATTGGCCTGGCCGCAAAAGTTAGGAAGACAGCAATTAACAAACCAGTTGGAGCAATACTTGGTAGTCGGCTTGGAAATACGAGAAGTCCAAGCATAACAAATAGTCCGATTTGTGATAGCCAAGTCATTCCATCAAAGAAGAGTGTTAGTAAGTTTTTATGTAGGATCTTCTTGTTTCCAATAATCATCCCAAATACATAGACGGCCAAGAAACCATTTCCACCTAGCTTTGTAGTTACAGAATAACCTAAGAAGAGAGCAGCTATTGTTAATGGAGGGTATAGGCCATTGTAGTCTAGTTTTATTACATTATTAATTAGGATAAATGCACGAGCAATAACCCATCCACCAGCAAGTCCAATGGCCGGATTTGAAAAAAGAAGAAAGGCGGTATCCTTTACATCTCCAATCCCCTGCTCAATAAAGCCCAGAAGAACGGAAACAAGAAAGTAGGCCATCGGGTCGTTACTTCCTGATTCAAATCTTAAAATATTTTTAACATCACCTACTTGGGTATTTGGATCTTTAAAAGCTGAAAAGACTGCAGCTGCATCGGTTGCTGATAGAATGGCACCGATAAGAAGCGACTCTAATATTCCAATATCAGTGATAAGATGAGTGAAGCCACCAACTAAGAGTGTTGTAAAGACAACCCCAAGAGAGGACAAGGCCACACCGCGACCAAAGTCGCGCTTTATTTTATTAAATGGAGTTTCAAATCCACCAGTGAAAATTATTAAACAAAGAGCAACAAGACTTAATGAATGAGTTAGTTCAAAATTGCTAAAATTGATGCCTCCGATTCCATCTGAACCAGCAAGCATTCCAATAATAAGAAAGAGGATTAGAACAGGTAGACCAAATCGACTTGAGGACTTACTCAAAACCACGCTTAGTAGTAAAAGAATTGAAGACCCCAAAAGGAAATTATTTAAAAACTGCTCCATCAAAGCATCTTATCGGTTTATTGGCACAAAACTTTAGTAAAAACATCGGGTTATTTTGTTAATTATTAATATTTTCATACTCACTATACCGATTGATATTTAAAATTCTCTAATTTTTCTAATAAACAACCAAATAAGAAAAAGTAAACAAAGAGAGATTAGGATCTAAGCTGTGAATTTTATGTAACTTAGTATATTAAATTCCCCTAGACAAAAAGGGCAAAAGCAACTTAAGTTTGAAAAGTCTTATATGACACAAATACCTAAGTGTTTGGAGCTCAAAGAGAGTCTTGATCGCTACCTTTCACCTGGATTTAAATATATCATTAAATACAATGCCTATATCTCAATGTTATTTCTCTCAAAAGAATTAACAAGCGTGTGCGATGAGATCAGTGGTAATAAATTAATCGAGTTTCAATGGAAAATTTAGAATTAGTTGAAGAATATTGCTTAAAGAAATCAAATACTCCAAGTGAGCTATGTGTTCAACTTGGAGATTATACAAAGGATAAGCATCCTCTTGGCCACATGATCTCTGGTGAATTGGTTGCTTCACTTTTGGGCTTCTTCATTAACCTTAATGAATATAAGAACATTCTTGATATTGGTACTTTTACTGGTTACTCAGCTCTTTCGATGGCCGAGTTCTTACCAGAAGACGGTAAAGTGATAACTATTGATAAGAATAAAAAAATAAATACTTTTGCAAAATCTTATTGGGATAAAAGTCCACATGGTAAAAAAATTGAAGCTTTATTTGGTGATGCAAACCAGGTGCTAGAAAGTTTAACTGATCAAAGCTTTGATTTAGTTTTTATCGATGCAGATAAAGGAAGCTATAAGAATTATCTTGAATTTGCTCTTAAGCTACTTTCTACAAAGGGCGTTATCGTGGTTGATAATGTTTTACGAGCAGGACGTGTTGCAACTGATGATATGCCAAGTGAGGATAAGTCAGTAAATGCAATCGCTGAGTTCAATGACTACGTTGAATCTCGAGATGATCTTTTTAAAACAATGCTTCCAATAAGAGATGGACTTTATTTAATTCAAAGAAAGTAATTATTCATCAATGGTAAGACTCATATAGAATTTCTTCTCATTCATTTCGCCAGGTAATTGAAATGGAATCGTCACTGTACGAGGCCCTGTAATTCGACTTTCATCAACCTTCTCACCACATATGACTTCAGGAGTTGCTCTTTCAACTGTTAAGCCTGTGATCTTATTGATATCGGCCTTAGCTTGTCCTAATACCATATTTACGAACTCACCAGCAGAATCACAGATATCATCTGAAATCTCGCTTCTTTGTTCAGAGAACATATGGTTATAAATTGCTAGGTAGCTGTTTTTAGGAAAGCAGATTGCTAATTCCCCTGTTATCCTTTCGCTCTTTATCGTTATAAGACCTACAATTTCCAATGCCTCAGAAAACTCAATATTTGGATTTACCTCTCCAGCTAGTAGAGGAATATTTAACTGCTTCTTAAATACTTCTAGCAACGCATTCAAAAATGGCTCGATCAACTCCATTAAAACTATCTCCGTCTTATCAACTAATTTGATTTTAATTGGTTAAAGCATTTACTACAAATGAAGACCCATTTTGCCCTCATGTTTGATTCATTTAATAGACTTTTTTAGTTAACTACTTAACTATCTGATATTTCATCAAGGCAATCATCACTGACAAATAATGGTTATCTAAACACAGAGATACTTGGCAGTTTTCATCGTATTTTGGAAGTTAAAAACAAAGTTAACTCATTAACTACCCTGCATCACATTGTATAGGGTTAGGTCAAAGTAAATTTGAGTTAATTATATTAGACAGTTTTAAGACCAATGATTATAAAAATAAATATAGAATACTTACATAAATAAAGGATTTTACATGTTTAAAATAGTTTACGCTTTTCTAATTTCTACAATCTTATCTTCGAGCGCATTTGCGCAATTCACTTCGGAAGATGAGCTGACATTTATCACTTCAGGTGGAAATACAAATAATAAGACTTATGAATTTGCCACTCGAAATTCTTATAAATGGCCAAAGAATAAGTTCACACTTAATGGATCATACTCACGTGGAGAATCCGATGGTGTTTTAGATGATGATAATTGGACCGCTCTTTTAAGATTTGATCACGACCTAAATTCTCGCCTTGATATCTTTGTTGCAGACTTTTTTGAGTCTGATCAATTCAAAGGTTTTTGGGCCAGAAATAACATCGATATTGGTCTTCAATATAAATTAGTCGATGAAGAGAAACTAAAGGTCTTAATTGAAGCAGGTTATCGTTATACTCGCGAAAACTTTGTTCAAGACGAACCAGATAATCATGAGCATAAACTGCGTTTATATTCTGAAGTTAGCTATATCTACACTAAAGGAATTGAAGCAAAGTACTGGGTAGAATATATTCCAAGTTTAGAAAATAGTGAAAACTATATTGTAAAAATGGAACCATCACTACTAACACTAATCAATAAAACATTTACATTAAAATCAGCTGTACTATGGGAATATGAGAATGAGCCAGTAGAAGGTCGCGATCAGCATGACTATAAGACAACACTTAGTCTGATTGCAAAGTTCTAGGAGAGATGATGAACGAATTATTAAATGAAGCAAATATTGAAAAGGTAACAAAGCTAATGGCCGAATATGGGTTTATCCTTGTTAAGGTCATCATTGTACTTGTCGTTGGTTTAAAACTTATAAGCTATATTGAGAAGTTTTTCCAAAAGGTTTTAACTAAAAAGAAAGTTGATGTTTCAATTAGAAAGTTTATCGTAACAATCATTAGCATTACCTTAAAGGTAGGTCTTTTAATCTCAGTCGTAGGTATGGTTGGTATTAAGACGACAAGCTTTGTTGCTCTACTCGGTGCCGCTGGTCTTGCTGTCGGTATGTCTCTTAAAGATGCTCTAGGAAATCTTGCTGGTGGCGTTCTCATCCTTTTCTTTAAGCCCTTTAGAGTTGGTGACTTTATCGAAGGCCAAGGTTATTCGGGGAAAGTTAGAGAGATTGGATTATTTTGTACGAGTCTAAACACACCAGATAATAAGCGAGTAATCCTTCCAAATGGTGGCCTATCATCAGGAAGTATTGTTAACTACTCTGCTGAAGATGTGCGAAGAGTGGATCTTGTTTTTGGGATTGGCTATGATGACGACATTAAGAAGGCCAAGGAAATACTTAATAAATTAGTTAATGATCACCCTCTAACTCTAGATGATCCTGCACCAGTAGTTGCTGTCCTAGCACTTGCAGATAGCTCTATTAACTTTGCGGTTAGACCTTGGGTTAAATCAGCTGATTATTGGACTGTTCACTTTGAGCTACACGAACAAGTTAAATTAACTTTTGATAGCGAAGGAATTTCAATACCATTTCCTCAAAGAGATGTTCACTTATATCAAGAAAGTAAGTAAAAATATAAGCAAGGTTTTAGGGAGAGATCCCTAGAACCTTTGTTCAAAGCCGATTCCCAAGTAATGCTGAAGGTCTAAACGATCGTCGACAAAAGATTGTCCATAAAGTTCATATAAACGATTATAATAATCATCTTCAACACCCATTCCAACTTTAAAAAACACTCTCGACTTATCTCTTTCATAGAGGTTTGCTCTCGCCTCGACTCCATAGTTTTCATTAACTTCATTCAATTGAGTTATTTGAGCATCGTAATAAAAGCGCGTCTCAACAATTGGAAACTTCGACTTGTCATCATTGTTGATTTTAATTTTTAAATCTCCACCGATTGAAATAAAGTTCTCATTTCCACCGATATAAGAGACTTGCCCTCCGGTATAAACCTCAGAAGAAAGGGAGACTTTGTTATCAGGGTCTGTTAGATCAATGATTTTACCTATTCTTATATTTGCTTTAGGAGACATCACTCGTTCCATATGCTCAACATTCTCATACTGAACAGTCCCATTTTCTTGAGTTAACTCATGCCATCCTCTTTGAGTCGATGCTGCAAGACCTTTATCATCAAATGTTGTAATACCAACACCAACTTCAACAAAAGTAGATTTATCATCACCAATGCGACGATAAACCTTGATATCTAAATCATCTCGATTCAAAGCTTCTTGATTCCAAGTACCGTCCTCATTCTGATAACAATGTCTTTGATACATCAGTCCACCAATTTCAACTATTCCACAAGGCTTAGAAACTAGCTTTGTATAGACTTTAGAACTGTAACTAATAGATAACTCTCCATTTTCATATTTGAACCTGGCCGAAGGTTTTGCTCCAAAGGTTAAGCCTCGGTCATCTCCTTCAAACGTATCCCTCTTTTCATACTCAGTTACACCAACAAACATTAGTGCACCATGCAGAGGATTATCATTACTAGTGTTTAACTCAAATTCTGCAGATTGAAGTTCTCCAAGACCTAGAAAACTATCCTTCTTTAATTCAATCTTTGGAATTTCCATATCAACAACAAAGTCTGGACTCTCTTCATTGATTGAGATTCTTGAATCTCCACAATCGTAATCTTTAGCATTATTAATGGTTTCAAAATCCGAAAGAGCTGAAGAGAGAACTTCTTCAGGAGCAGCATCCCCCATTCGATATGTATTCTTAATCAGCTTAAGTCGCTCCTCAAGCTTCTGGCGATCCTCACTTGGGACTTGAATGAATTTTTCCAAAATCATATCGCGATAGCGAAAACGTGGGTATTCCTTTAAAAAATTTCCATTTTTAAAGATGAACTTATCTTCATTTCGATCATATTCAATTTGTATCTTTTCATGGCGATAAATAACACCAGACTCATTTGCAAATGAAGACAGGCCAAAAAGTAATAAGAATGACGTTAGAGACACAATTTTCATAACTTACTTATCGGTCACATCTTGGCCAAAACCTTATATTTCTTATAATATCCTTTTAAATCCGTATACTTAGCTAGTTAAAGTCTGGTATAAACATTTGGTGAAAAAGAAAATCCAAGTTCTATTTGAAGATGAGCACTATATTGCGGCCACGAAACCAAGTGATCTGCTAGTACATCCTTTTAAGGCGAGAAGCCAGGATCGTCGCAGCCTTCTTAGATCACTCAAGAAGCAGACCGATCTCTACCTCTTTCCAATTCACAGACTCGACAAGCCAGTATCTGGAGTCGTTCTCTTTGCAAAGAGTAAGGAAGCGACTCGGCTGATGAAAGAACAATGGAATAGTGAGAATGTTTCAAAACACTATATTGCAATGGTAAAGGGAGTTACTGAGACTGAAGGTGTCTATGACTTCCCCATTAAAACAGACAAGGGACTACAAGAGGCCAAGACTTCATTTAAAACTCTTACATCAAATGATGAGTATAGCTTAGTTGATATTGAGATATTCACAGGTCGCCAGCATCAGATTCGAAAACACTTTTCAAGAAGAATGCACAATCTTGTAGGTGATACGAAATACGGACATTCTTCGATTAATAATATCTTTAGAAAGGATTATAAATTCTATCGAATCTTTCTCCATTCTTATCAGCTTAGATTTATCCATCCCTTCACAAAAGAAGAAGTCATAATCTCATCTCCAGTAACTGAGGATTGTATACATATTGCTAATGATTTATTTCAATTCGATCTTACTAATATAGGAAATGAAGCCAAAGAAAATTGACCATATCGCTGGATCACTTAACTTCTCTTCTTCAATACCTTCAACTGCCTCTAATATTGTTTGAGACTTTTCAAGGTTTCTAAGTAATAAGTAAAGTCCTTCTGATAAAATTTGAATTTGGACACGCTCATGATTCTTATAGAGAAGAGTGTATTCTTTATTTTGAATTTCATTGAATGATTTATCAACGTCACCTTTTCGCATTTGCCAAAGCTGTGAAAGTTCAACATCACTTTCAAATAAGAAATATGAATTAGGAACTAGCTTTAACCTTTGTTCAAAGATGGCCTCTCCATATTTTTGAGGATCAAAACTTAGTAAGCAATCTTTTTGATGAAAGAGATGCCAAAAGGCACGTTCAAATTCAGCGAGATCCTTTATAAAACTAACATCATTGGCCTTCTCTGCGAGAAATTCAGGAAAGTCATCCCCATAATGAAGGAGATTGGTAAAACTTGAAGGATTTGCCTCCACGTATTCATATGAATAACTTAGAAAGTCTTCGTCACCTAAAACAAACCAACAAGCTTCGTAATTATCACCTAGGACTTCCTGTAAGCGAGCACGATAATCATTTTGATAGACTTCCATCACTTGAGAACTCGATAACTCTCCTATTGGTATCATCTCTTCGAGAATATCTTTTGAAATATCCTTTGTAATAACACCTTTTAAAAAGTCATTTTGAAATTTACTGTTGTTCATAAATCTCCTTTGACTTTAAAAGCTCTTTTTCAAGAGTTGGAAAATCAGGGATATCTTCATCCCACTCTAAAAGGATTGGTACATTAAATTTATGACAATACTTTTTAAATAATTTCCATACATCTTGATGTACTGGATGAGAGTGAGTATCAAAGAGATGAGTGCCTAAATCAGAAAAGCCGGCCAGATGAATTTGGGAAACATTCTTCGAATCAATCGTTTCGAAAAAATCTTGCGCTTCAAACTTTTGGTTAATGGCATTCACGTAAACGTTATTGAAGTCTAAGAGTATTTTACAACCTGTCTTATTAGCAAGATTATTTAAAAACTCGGCTTCACTCATCGTTGAATTTTTAAGAGTAAAATACGCCGAGAGATTCTCAAAAGTCATCTCTCTTCCATAGAAGTCCTGGGCCTTCATCACCTTATCAGCAATGCGATCGAGATTATCTTGTGTATATGAAAATGGTAGTAAGTTATGAAGATTTGAATGAGCATGCCCCGTCCAACACATATGATCACTTGTGACAAAGGGCTCAAATTGGTCATAGAGCTCCTTGGCCTTTTTCATATAATCAAGGTTTAGGTCTTCATCTGCGGCAATTGAAAGAGAGACCCCATGAAATGCAATGGGATAATCCGCTCTCACTTTTTCAAGCATCTTATATGGGCGACCTTTTGTTTCCATATAATTTTCCAATAAGGCCTCGAACCACTCGACTTCGGAGTGGTTCAAGTTCTCTTCTTTTTCTAAGAATGGAAAATGAGTATGTCTAAGACCGACACCATATTTATGCATAATATAACCTTAGTTTATCTTTGAGCTACTTTTCCACCTTTAGCTTCACACTCTTCTTTAGTCAGTTTAATTAAACCTTTACCTTTACAAGAGTTTTGACCACCACACTTAGTCTCAGCTTGGCATCCATTCTTCCCATTACATGCATCAACTTTTCCGTGACAAGCCCCTTGACCCTTACAAGAGTTAACCCCGTAACACATTACTTCGTTAGCAGATACCTCAGGCATCTTCTTTTCTGTTCCAGTACAAGAAATCATAAGACCAGCAACAGCAGCACCCATTAGTAGTGATTTTTTTGAATTCATTTTTTTTCTCCTTATTAGAATATAAAATTATATTCTCTATTCCTTGTTCGAAATTATTTATTGTTTTGTTACATTTTTTTATTCTTAAATTTTAAAAATAAAACTCCAACTCCTGTTATCACTGCAACCGGTAGATAATGTGATACTAAGAGGTGTTCAGTTGAAAATGAGCATGCAAAATAAAGTATGATAATTGGAATCATAGCACTTGTTAGAAAGCTCAGTGTTAGCATTGAGCGCTCAAAAGCAATAAAGCCTTTCTTAAGCATATAATAATTCTGCGCAAAGCCTATTACCATTAAAATACTAAGCTCCAGTAAACAATGTGGACGATGATGTTCCTCTACTGGAAAGTTTGTTGGAAAGAAGTAATTTATCCCCAGTAATAAAAATAAAAGTAAGAACGGGATAAATGAAATAAGGTTCTTTTTTTCACTTAATAGCCCAGGTATCGAATTAGCAAAAACGAGATAGCCCCCTACAAGCAGAGCAATATTGGCAACGATGACCTGCAAAAGAAATTGTATATTTGAAATGTACTTTAGCTGAATTGGAGAACTTAGATAAATCGCTACGACACTAATAATAATTTGTGATCCCATCCAAACAAGAGTGCGAATCCATGGAGCCGGTAGTGGTTTAATTGGCTTCAAGTCATCAACTAATGAATTTATTAATTTATTATCATTCATAATATTCCCACTTCTACTTTACGACTTTCTTAAGTTTTGCCATAGCGCGAGATATTCTCGTTCTAGCAGCTGACTCAGTGATCCCTAAAGTTTCGGCCACCTCTTTTGTTTGATGGCCCTCAATTTTTGCCATGAGCAATGGCCGCTTCAACTCCTCAGTTAAATACTTGTTTATGAGTACTGATAATTGTTCGTTAATAATCAATTTTTCAATACTATCTATTCCTGTATTCGTAAGATCTTGAGGATTTGTGACATCTTCCTGAAACTCTTCTTCTCTTTCTTTTAATTTTGAGTACTTACGGATATAGTCAATAATTCTTCGTTCAATGATACAATTTACCCATGGCGTCACCGGTCGTTCGGGTGAGTACGTCGGTAGTGAATGATGAATACTCATTAGTATTTCTTGGCATATATCATCTCGATGAGACTCGTTAAAAACTTTCACTGAGACGATCTTTTTCACAATATGTGAAATGGCCTCAAGAAAGATGCGGTAAGCCTCCTGATCACCATTTTGTGACAATATAATGAGTTTTTTTAAATCATTCACAAGGCAATTCTAACATAGTATATTTAAGGGCGTACATCTACTTTGCATCAAAACACTAGAGGAGAAAAGTTGAAGATATATCATATTGTTTGGTCAATGATCGCCATTTTGGCCTTCTTATTCATACTTACACCTTACTATCGTAAGAAAGAAGAAAGAAAGAATCAGAATGAGCGCGAATATTTTACTTTAATTAAGAAGGAACTCGACCAAGAAGATATTTCAGATGAGTTAATCGATGCTGCTAAGAAAGTGCATACTTCTAATTATATTGATACTGAAGAAAAGTTACTAGCAATAATAAAAGAAGATAAGGATTCAATGAGATCATTATGAGCGATGAGAATAATCAAAACTTATTAGAAAGACTGACAAGTGAAATTGATGACGCAAGATGGGACATCTTAAAACCTCACCATGAAAGAGAGGCCCTCTTTATGATTAATGATGAACTTGAACTACCAGCTGTCGGATACACAATGGCATCTGATCAAGTTGAGTATATTAAAAAGTGGTTGGCTGATGGCCAAATGTATCGCCCAACTGACGAGCAAATTGAACTTTGGGAAAAGAATAATACAGAGTTTAAATATTTAATTGTTCAACCATATGTTCTAGTTAAGATAAAAAAAGAAGGACTGGTCTAATGAAATACTTGATGACTTTATTGCTATTAGTTTCATGTGCAAAAGAATTCATTATTCAAGAGTCATCAAGTATCGACAACTTCACTTGTCCGGCCATTGAAAATTGCCTCTCTTCTTTAGAAAAAGACTCGTCTCCAAATTATATTATGCCGTTCAAAATGATAGGGGCCAGCGCTAAAGAAAATATGGATATTATTGAAAAAGTTATCCGCAAGATCGGTGATTTTAAAATTGAAAGAAATAGTGAATACCTAAAAGTTACTAATGATAATGTTCATCTTGAATTTATCGCCAATGGAGCAAAGAAGCGCATTGAAGTTCGCTCTCAAGTGAAAAAACAGAGCTTCTTCTCTTACGACCAAGGCCGTAAACAAGTAGAAAATATCCGTTTTAACTTCTATCAAGGCAATTACTAACACAATCCTTCCCAGTTAAAGCAATCCTTAAGATATGTTAAAATTTCTTCAATGAAGAGATTTATTCTACCTATATTCTTACTAATTTCATCAAGTACTTTCGCCGCAATTGATATTGGTGATGGTTCTGATGGAGCTTGCTCCCTTGGTGGTGCAATTAGTGTTACATCAACTGTATCGGGAACAGCATTCAATTGTACCTCTCTAGTAACAACTGGAGCTATTACAGTCTCTGATGGAAACCCACTAATTATTAAGGTTCAAGGTGATGCGACCATTGATCATACAATAACTCTCTTAGGTACAGCTGGTGGTGCAGCCGCTGGTGGCGGAGTTGTTGCTGGAGCTGAAGGTGGCGATGCTACAAATGCGGTATGTGGTGGTTTTAGTTTTGCTGATATCGGAGGAAGTGGTGGTGCCGGAGGCTCACACGTTAACCTCGGTGGAAATGGTGGCGTAGGTCAGGCATCAGGGCCAACAGATGGGCTTGATACAATGAGTGCCCCTGGATCAACAACCACAACTTATGACTCGGCCCTTTCACTTGAGACACAGATTCGAGGTGGCTCCGGTGGAGGAAACGGTGGAGATGGTTGTGAAAGTAGTGGTACTTTTACTGAACCAGGTGGAACACCAGGTGGTGCAGGAGGTGGTGCACTTCATCTTGCCGCCGGCGGTGATATTTATATCAATGCACAAATTGATGTAAGAGGTGGAAATGGTCAACCAGGAACAAGTTCAGCAAACGGCCAATCTGGTGGCTCAGGTGCAGGAGCAGGTGGAGTCATCTTCTTACAATCATCTTTAAATATTGAACTAAACTCTGCCCTACTTGCAAATGGTGGAACAGGTGGTGCCGCAGGAGGTGCCCTTGCTGGAGCAGGTGGAGATGGTGGAGATGGAATTATTCGACTCGATGATCTCGATGGAACAATAACGGGAGTCGGTGGCTCATATTCACCAAGTCCTACAATCATTACTCACGGAGCAACAAGTTTAGAAACACTTTCTTCAGGAATTGAACCAGGGTGTGCCGTAAGAGAAGACATGACACCGAAGAATCAAACGATCCTCGGTGCCTTATTACTTTTAATCTTAATGATTGGATTAAATATCAAAGAGACTAAGAAAGCTAATTGAAGCTGGAGACTCATTATCCCCAATATCATCAGTATTAGCATTACCTAGCTGACCATGGGCCCCATAACCAATACATTTCACAAGACCTTCATCTGTTGATAAGAAACAGTGATGATGGAAACCACCAGATACTTGAGAAACACTTAGTCCTAGATCAATGGCCGGCAATTGGGCAAGTCCATCTACAATATTAGAAGTGTCTTGTTGTCCAAGTTTCCCCATTGCACCACTACCCCAACACTTAGCTTCTCCAGCTTTAGAGATAGCACATGTTGATGTATTTGAAGCAACAACTGAGGCGGCTTCAAAACCTAAATCAAGAGCTGAATGAGACTCTGTTGTCTCATCGTCACCAATTGACTCACCAGGGTTTGAACCAAGTTGCCCAAAGTTATTATTACCAAAACAAAATACTGTTGAATCAGACTGTAGAGCACAAGAGTGAATCCCTCCCGTTGTTACAGCGATAACTCCTTTTGGAGTATATGTTGGCTCCACTGGCGTTAAGACATTATTTAAATGGCCAAGACCAAGTTGTCCGTGAGAATTACGTCCCCAACATTTTAATGTTCCACCAGATAGAATTGCACATGCATGGAAACTCATCGATGAAATATCCATTTGAATGGCCTTACCACCTAAGTCGACTAGACTACCAGTAGATACAGGTTCATCATCTCCGATCGCTTCAGTGTCACCTGTGCCAAGTTGGCCAAATGTATTCATTCCCCAACAACGAACATCACCAGTCGTTAGAAGAGCACAATTATGATAAGTTCCACCATATAGCTTTCTAACAATTCCACCAATATCAGTATATCCATAAGAAGACAGAGGCTCATCATCGCCTAACTTTTCAGTAGAGCTCATCCCTAGCTGCCCATAGGCACTATCTCCAAAACACTTAACTTTATTTGACTCTGTTAAGACACAAGTGTGAAGATTACCAGCAATGACCTGAAGAGCTTTTTCTCCACTTAAATCAATTGGAGCAATCGAATCAATTGATTCATCATCACCAATTCTTTCTGTATTACCTTGCCCTAATTGGCCATAAGTATTATCTCCCCAGCATTTAACTTCACCAGAAGCTAATAATGCACAAGAGTGGTTACCACCAGCAACGATTTGAATTACTTGTTTTGTTACAAGAGGCTTTTCACAATATTGTACTGCCGCTGTAGAAAAAGGTCCTCTCTCATCATTTAAAGAGACAATATTAGTTTCTGCATCATATGAATACTGAACCTCTCCACCATCAACAAATGTACGAATTGTATTAGTATCAATATTTGATACTTTTAAATTAAAGTCATTAATAGGATCAATACGAGTCATGGCAAGTGTACCTAACTTTGATAGTCCATCACCATAATCACCTGTTGCCATATCAACAGTGAAGCCACCACCGAATTCAACAAACTCTTTATAACCATAACCAATTTCGTTTTCTCCACCAAATGGCATTGTTGAAGCGTTATTATAAATTACTCCACCAGTAACAAGTGGGCGGTCATTATAAAGAGCACTTAATTTATCATAAACACTCTTTGGCGTTACAACTTGAGTTTCACCATCAAAACATTCAACTAAACGTGAACGATCCTCTCCCCCTTGTGGGTCAGCGACAGGAGTTACACCATCTGGATAAATTGCACAAATATCTTGTTCATCAGCAACAAAGGCAATAACAAGTGCGGCATCTGGCCTAAAGAATCCTTGTTCCTGAATTGCTGCAAAATAGTCGGCATCAAGAGCACGATTAAGAGAAGCTAAACCAGCTTCACCACCATCGGTTGCATAATCTCCAGCTGGATTTTGCATCTTTGTTTTTAAATGAGTCTTGATCTCTTCAATTGTTAAAGAACGATTAGATAGAATCGTTGGCTCAGTACCTTTTGTATAAAGTTTTCCAAAATGAGATGAGGTTGAACCGTGTCCTAGCATAACTGCAATATTAATATCCGCAGCAGCAGGTATAACATCTAAGAAGGCATCGAATCCCTCAGCAATGTCGGCCCTTTCTTCGATAATAGAACCAGATGTATCTGGAATGATAAGAATATCAATATTTCTCGTTATATCCTCTTCTTTAGGTGCATAAATATCCTGATAGCAGGCAACATCTAGGTTTGGTAATGTTGGTAGATCTGCCCCTGGTACATCAACTAAGTCATCAAGACTTTCTGGTACACAAGAAGATGTGATAAATGAAATCCCAAGTATAAAGACCAACGTCTTCAACAAATATAAATGTGAATGTGGCCTTTTCTTATTACCCCTCAAAATAGCCCTCACTAGTTAAGTTTAACTTGGTCTTATTATAAGTGGCTGTTCGGTGAGGTTCTGAAATGGCCTAAGAATTTCTAGATTTCAGTTACTTAGGTGTAAATATGAAGATTTATGCCCTTATAAACTGACCAGTATTATGGCCATTCAATAAATTACATTTCCTAGAAGTTGTATTGAAGATTAAAGGCCATACTTTGCTGATTGGATTCGATGTCGCTATTGCTAAAGTCTTCATAGCTAAAAGATGCCTGATACATATCACTTATTTGGTAAGAAACTTCAAAGTTTAGGCCAGAATAATTTAGAATAAAGTAATTTAGCTCAGCTGAAACCTTACCTATTTTGTAATTAAGAGATGGAGCGAGGTTAAGGTAAAACTCTGCATTTGATTCAATAGAATTGTCGCTTAGAACACTTAGTTCATTTCGATATTCAACTTGAGTGACGACTCCATACTTAAGCCCAGCGACAGAGTTTAAAGGGCTTAATACTTGTGCCCCTAGACGTGTACGATTAAAAGCTAGATCTTCAAAAACAACTCCACTTGAATGCTTGAGAGAAAACTTAGCATCATAGTCCTTAATCTTTGTTTTATAACCACCAATGATAGAAATTAGATTCATGTCATCGACTTCTAGTTTCTTTGAATTACTAATAATATCGTAAGTTAATAATTCGGGACTAAACCCTACAAACCAATGGGTATCTCTTTCACTCTTTTCTAGCTTAGGCTTTGATTTAGAGATTCTATTTTCTTTAATCTCTTTTTTAATATCGATTCGACGTTTCTTTGAGTAAATGACATCACCTTTTTCTATTGCTTTAACTCTCCAGTAAAAGCTTTCTTCAAGCTGATTTTTAAATCGATAAGACGTCGCCTTCCCCAAACTAACTTCTTTAATATTTCTAAAAAAGCGATCTTTAGAGAATTCGATATAGAACCTATCACCTCTTACTTGTTCAAATTGAAGTTCAATGACATCGTCTTTCTTAAATCTCTTACCATGTCTAGGTGATAATAAATTAATGCCTTGAGCACCACCAAACTTCTTTGTAACAATTAAGTCTTCTTTAGACGAGAATTCACTCTCTTGGTTCCAATAATCAATAGCAGATACACGCCATTGAAAATGTCCAACTGAATAATCCTTCCATTCATAGCGATTTATTTTCACCTTCTCATCGACGACAATGTCATCTCCATCAAGGATTTGTACACGATATTCTTTTACATCATTAACAGCTTCCCACTTAAGTACAATATCGTCTTTTGCATGAGCAACAGGAATAAGCCAATTCAAAACTCTTCCAACAAATGGCCCTAACTGATTCATCTCAACACGCTTTTCTATCTTTTTAATCTTCGGTGCTGGCGGTGGCGGTGGAGGAACAATTATAATCTTTACTGGAGGAACAAATTTTCCAGACTCATTTTTCACTCGCCAATAATGAACACCAAGCTCTTTAATAAGTAATTTTGTATTGGCCTCAGTTGTTTCAATCTCTTGAACAATATTTTTAAAGCTACGATCTTTTGAAATCTCTACCTGAAAAGAGCGCTCTCCTGGAGCAGCTTTATTTGCCCAAGTTAGGTCAATCATATCTCCTGGCTTTTTAACGACTACCTTTCGTCCATTTTCAAGAGCGGAGTTATCATTATCAAATGTTACACTAAACTCATTCTCATCAGATGCTGATACTTTTTCGCCATTAAAGTAATACTCTAGGGACCATTCATAATCGCCACTTTCTTCAATAGGAATCTTATAAGACTGACCGGCCACTAGGTGTCTCTTTCCATTTAAAACGAGATAAGTCTCAAGTCCCTCAGGAAGATCTGCTGTTTCCCAATTAAACTCAACGAGATCTTTCTGGTAGAAATAATATTCTTCACCATTAAACGGTCTTTTAAGAACAATCTTCTCAGGTGCCTTAATAACTTCAATTAAATGACTTTTTGATTTTAAAGCAAATGGGTGTTCAATGGACTTATTACGATAGCTTAATTTATAAGAGCCAACTTCATCGAAATTAATTTTTAAAACGCCATCATCATAATCGACATCTTCAATAATTTCATCATTAATGAAAAAATCGATTGAATCAAAAGACTGTGTATAAATTGTCTTTTCTTGCCCAACAAGTAATCTTGATTCATTTTCTAAATTCTCAAATATTGGAATCTCTTCAAATATTATTTCAAATGACTTCTCAGTCGAAACCTCTTTATCATTGGAAACCTGCCAGTAATAAATCCCCTGCCCTAAGTCCTTTATTACGATTTGATTATTTGTTACGTCAAAGACTTCCCCATTTTCAAATGCAGACTTAGTTTTTGAAAGATGTAGTTTTTCTACATCTTCATTGAAATTGAATTTCACTTGATTATTTTCAACAAGGTAGAAAAGCTTACCATCAGTAGGAGTAAACTCGCTTGGCCAACTTTTCTTTACCGTATAAGAGTCATTCGTTAAAAGTACACGAACACCTTTTTCAATTGTTTCCTCACGATTTCCAAGGCGAACCTTGGCCTGTCCTTCTAATACTGAAAGTTCTTTATTCTTACCATCTGTTGAAATCTTAATCTTTGAACTATCTGACTTGATTTCATAAATCTGATCACCTACTTTTACAACAAATGCTTCACTAGAATTACTTAATGTAGCAAAGACTACACCTTGCTCAATATTAAGATTAATTCCATCAGTATCTTGCGTAATTTTAAAAAGACTTTCTTCAGAAACTTTCAGTCGATTTCCAGAACTAAATTCAAGCTCAGCTGTGGAGTCCTTGTCCGTAAAGATTCGGTCATTATGATATAAGGCTTCATTACTTCCAAGATCATGCCATGAGAAATTATCGAAACTTCTGCGACGGACATCATTTCGAAGTTCAAAGACTTGGCCTAAAGTAATGCGCTCTCCACCAATTATCGGTGGATAATATGAAGTATTAAAAACTTGATTGCCAGCAAAGGCGGCAACACAAATACATACTAAGATAACGAATGTATCTAATAGTGAATTAACTCGTCCCACTATCCTCTTTCCATACTGGTACTCTTTTCTCATTCTTGCGCATGACGCAAATCGTTAATATCATTGTATCTAAATATTTAAGAGACTTCTACGTAGGTAAATAATGGGCAAGAAACCGATCTTTCCGATCAAGTTTAAACTGATTACTTTAAATACTGCATTGCTGATTGTTGTTATTGCTTTTCTGACAAAGTATGCGACGCACTTATTTGAAAAAGATAAGAAAGCATATCTCTACGAGAACTCGCTCTTTAACGTTACGAGTGTAGCAAAAGAATTCAATTATACTCTTAATCGAATTACTTCTGATCTTCAAAACTTATCACTTATTAAAAACAAAAAGCTTAAATCAAAAGCAATTAGTGAAACAAAGTATATTCTAGCCTACCTTGAAAAAGGCGAATTCATCATTAATCGCGACTTTGATAAAGATGAGAACCAATTCAAATTGGCCATACCAAAGAATCAAAGGAATGATTCAATTGCATCATTTACTTTTGAAGATGAAAAATTTGTTATTCTCACTAAAAAGTTTAAAGACAATCTTGCTTCCATAGTTATTAAGGCCAATATTTTAAATAACCTACTCTCACAAAACCGCACCTATAATACTCTCGTCTTTCAAAATGGAAAACTAGTCCTAGGAAATGATCTTATTGGGCTAAGTGAGTATGATAAGAATGAATTCAAAGGAAATAATATTGTTAAAAAGGTTCGATTCAACAATGATGACTACCTTATATCAACAGCACAAACAAAGGCCTTTGAGCTTTCTGTTGTTTCCACTATCTCTGAATCAGATGCTCTTTCAGTAACAAAGTTTTTAACTCAAAGAGCTTTATATTTTGCCATTTTCATTATCGCACTTTCTACAATTATTATCGTCTTATTATCGAGAACAATTTCAAAGCCTATTGAAAAACTTTACAGACGTGCACTAAGTATTGGACAAGGAGACTTTGAGTCAACAGTAGAAATTAAAACAAAAGATGAACTAGGAACTCTCGGTGATTCATTCAACCAGATGTCTCGCGATATTTTAGACTATATTGAAAAGATGAAGGAGAAGGCCCGTTTAGACGAGGAAGTAAAAGTTGCAAAACTTGTCCAAGAAGAGTTCTTTCCACCTAAGGACATTGAAACCAACGCTGTCCGTATAAGCTCTTATGCAGCACCAGCAAGTGAATGTGGTGGTGACTGGTGGGGACATCATGAATTTGGTGACTTTATCATAACAATTATTGCAGATGCTACAGGACATGGCCTACCAGCAGCGCTTCTAACATCGGCCATTAATTCGGCTTTTAATAGTATTAAAATAAGACTAGAAGAAGAGACATCTCTTATTTCTCCAGCTGAAATCACCCAGTACTTAAATAAGGTCATCGATCTTTCAAATAATAAAATTCTTCTCACAGCATTTGTTTCGGTCTACAACACCAAGACAAGAGAGTATTCATATACAAACGCCAGTCACTTGGAAGTATTAAAAGTTCCAAAAAGGAATGAGATCACTAAAGCAGATATTATTCCACTAATTGATGCTAAAGGACCTCGACTTGGTGAAAGTAACGAATCTTCATACTCTTATGAAACAATTAAACTAGAGGCCGGTGAGCTTCTTGTTTATATGACGGATGGAATTACTGAAGCTGAAAATAGTGAGGGTAAACAATGGGGACTTAGAAAACTTCTTAAGATCCTTATGACCTATGGACAAAACACAAGTAAAGAAATTCGTGATACAATAGTTTCTGTTGTATACGACCACAGAGGGTCTGACTCATTTGATGATGATCTAACGTTAATTTGTCTTGAAGTAAAGTGATGTAATTATGGGAATAAAGTTAAATATCCAACATTCAGAATTTGAAGAAATTGAAAATCTCAATCTCCACTCTCCAAATCAAAATATTGCAATTGGAGATGAACTTCAAAAGGCCAGTGATATTTTTATCAGCCGCTATGACACTCTTATTAACTTAAAATATCTAGTTGATAATGGTGCAAATCATATTATTGCAAACTCCCCTAGCCTCAAAGATGAAATTAAATCTGTCGTGGACTTTATAAATGATGAACAAAAAAATAATCTCGAAAGTCGTATCGCTCCTAAGGTGCAAAATAAAGTAACTATTGAAAGTGAAGATGGATTTGATAAAAGCCTTCAACAGCTTCTTCAAGATATTGACTTCGAAGGTTATCACGAGAGCATCTCAAGTAAACTAAATCTAGTTACCAACGAGTTCTACACAAATGATATATTTCATAGGACAAGTACCCAAAAAAAGGGAGAAATACGCCTTTCTCAAGATGATTGCAAGATTATTATCCACTACAAGAGTTATACTAAAGTGAAGAAATCCTCAATTGTTTCATCCCTTTACCGAGCAGCTAAAGAGAAGAAACCAAGGCAAGAGGGCCGTGGAGCAGGACTAGGACTATACTTCATCTTGCAAAATTGTGATCGCTTGCAAGTTGTTCAAAACCCTGAATCAACAGACTTCTATGTCTATATTGAGAAGAACAAAAGATACAAAGATATTAGTAAAAGAATACCTTCAATAAACTTATATAATTTAAAGGAATAAAACTATGAGTAACTTAAGTGTTGAAGTCAAAACAGAAAATGACACAACCATTGTTAATCTAACAGGAAGAATTGACGAGGATGCTGATCTAAAGCCTATTCTCGATTTGAAAGATAAGAAGTTACATATCAACTTTAATAATGTTGAAATGATAAACTCATGTGGAATTAGAGAATGGATCAATATGCTAGGTGAATTATCTGGCAAGATCACCTACTCTCATTGTCCACAAAGTGTCATCGAACAAATTAATATGGTCCACGGCTTTATCAAGCCTGGTATTGATGTTGAGAGCTTCTATGCTCCATATTACGAAGAATCAACTGACGAAGTAAAAATGATTCTAATTAATACTAGTGACGTTGTTGATAATAAAGCACCTGTTATGAAAAATGATGCAGGAGAAGAACTTGAGTTTGATGCTATCGAAGCGCAATACTTTCAATTCATTAAACAGATGAGCTAATATGAGCAACTACAATCTCTACGATTCAATTTTTGAACCTATCTGTGTTGTAAACAAGAGCAATGAAATTGTTTATTATAATCACTACTTTGCTTCATTCTTTAAGAAGTCACCACGAATTTTAAAGAAAGGACCAAAACTTAGAAGCTTATTTACAGGGTTTGAAATTGAAAGTTTTCTCTATGATATTCAAGGTGTAAAAGTCGGTCCAGAAGTAGAGATCTATCTTGACGATCAAACTTTTTACCACGTTATTATTAAAGCGATTGAGGCAAATGATGAAAAGATTGTCTGCTTTAATGATATAAGTATTGAAAAGAATCTTTATACAAAATATCGATATCAAATTGAAGAACTCAAAGAGATACATAACCAAATTATTCAAGCCGATAAACTAAGTACTATCGGAGAGATTACTGCTACGATCTCACATGAGATCTCAAATCCTCTTACGATCGCATCAGGAAACCTTGAATTAGTGGATGCTTTAATTAGTAATGAGAATATTGAATCAAAGGATCTAATCACTGGAAGTATTCACGATACTAAAGACTCTATCGATCGTATTACAAAAATTATAAAAGGCCTAAAGAGCTTCCTACACAATAAAGATAGTAATAAGAAATTCATTTCTGTTGAAAAAGTAGTTGAAAGATCTCTTAGTCTTTTGAAAGTTCCACTCGAACAAGATGGAATTAAAGTTGAATTTGACTGCAAATCGTCTTCAATTATTTTGGCCAACCCAATTGAAATGGAGCAAGTTATTATTAACTTAGTAACTAATGCAATCCACGCCCTTGTAGACGCTAAAGTAGCCTCTCCTACTATTACAATAACAATTACAAAAGATGATGTTTGCCACATTATCAATGTTATTGATAATGGGCCGGGAATTAATGCAGAAAATAAAGATCAAATATTTGAGTCTTTCTTTACTACAAAAGAAGTTGGAGAAGGTACAGGGCTTGGCCTTGCTATTTCTTCTAAAATTATCGATTCATATTCAGGTAGTTTAAAGCTTGTGGATTCTGATAGCGGATGTAATTTTGAAATCACTCTTCCAAAAATGGAGACGACTTCATTTACAGATAGTGAACTTAGTATCAATTTAGATTTCAAAAGAGTTCTAGTAATTGATAATGAACCACAAATATTAAACTTATTTGCAAAGTATTTTAAAGATGGGCCAGTAAATCTTATCTTTGCTTCCGATGCAATTGAAGCTCAAAGACTTCTATTGGGTACAAATGTAGATGCCATCATCACAGACTATGATATGCCTGAGAAGAATGGTGTTGAGTTTGCAAAAGAGCTAGCTAGTCAAGGAGATGAGACACCTGTGTTTATAATGTCAGGTGTAGCTCAAAAGAACTTGATAGCAGGTTATCAGGAAATAAAAGGGTTCCTTGAGAAGCCTTTTGAAAAAGAAGATATTCTAGATTTACTTGGAATTAAGAGTGAGGAGAATAACTAATGGCAATGTCTCCGGCAAGTCCACCATTAGCAAAAAAACCTTCTGTTCTCATTGTTGATGATGAGGAAAAGATCTGCTTTCTTATCAAAACATTTTTAGAACAAACTGGTGCATTTAAAAATATTGTTACTGCTGATACGGTAAGTGTGGCACTTTTAAAACTTAGAAATGAAGACTTTGATCTTGTTATTATTGATTATAAATTACCTGATAAGGATGGAACTTATTTTATCGATGTTGCAAGTAAATCAATGAAGTATCAGAAAATGAAGTATCTTCTTATTTCAGGATTTTTAGATAATCGCTCAATGGTTAGTGTTATTAATTCTGGTGTAACAAATGTTTTAGTAAAGCCATTTTCAAGAGATGATCTCATCGATAAGGTCTACTCTCTCCTAAAGATTAAATAGGCTCGACTTCATTTAAAAACTCATCTTTTGTTAAAAGATAAGACTTATAATGATTACTATATGTATTCACCTCTTCTGGTGTGAGCTTTCTTTTGGCAACAGCAGGAGTACCTATAATAAAGCTCTCAGGGGGATAAACTTTTCCAGGAGGAACAACACTTCCCCCTGCTACAATAGAGTTTTTTCCAATGACAGCACCATCAAGAACAGTGGCCCCCATTCCAATAAGACAGCCTTCTTCAATTGTACACGCGTGCAGAGTTACACTATGGCCCACACTAACATTCTCTTTGATAATTAACGGAATATCTTCAACAACATGAAGCATTGTCAGATCTTGAATATTACAATTATCACCTATGTGTATTTCGTTCACATCACCACGAGCAACAACTTGAAACCATAGAGAAACATTCTTTCCAAGAAAGACCTTTCCTATGACATCTGCTGAGTCGGCGACAAAACATCCCTCACCAAGACTTGGTTCAATTCCTTTATAACGATATAGCGTCATCTATCTCCACCCAATTACTTCATAACCTTTTTCTGCAAGACAGCGATTAACAAAGCGCTGTTTTACTTCATCTTCACTTAGACCTGCTGATGCGGCACCACTCGCTCCGCCAATAGCTGCGCCCTGAGCGGCTCCTCGTCCAGCATTTCCACCAAAGACAGCACTTGCTACAGCACCAACGATAGCACCCCATGCAGCACCTTTTCCACCTTCACGAATCATCTGCCTTCCACGCTCACTTTCTAAAAACTCATCGGCCTTATCCATGCAAAGAGAGATATCTCGATCAGCTTGTTCCTTTCCATATTTTTGATAGGCCTTATTTGGGTAGAGTTTAGGTTTAGAAGCGCAGGCAACTAAGACAATTAAAAGCGATAGTGAAAATATCTTCATGATTGCTCCCAAAAAAAAAGCCGCTTAAAGCGGCCTTATTTAGATTTGAATTTTATTCTTCTTTAACTCCACCCCATGGAATCTTTGAAAGATAGGCTGCTAAATCAGCAATATCCTCTGGGGAAAGTTTTTTAACAATAGTTAACATTTGCTGGTTAACACGTACTCCGTTTTTCATATCAAGAAGTTGCTTCTCAATATACCATTCCATTTGTCCACCAATACGAGGTGCCTTATTAGCGGCTTTCCCTGAACCATCTTTAGCGTGACATGCAATACATTGCTTATAAAGCTTATCTGCTCTTTCAAGTTGTGGAGTATCTAAAGGGATAATTGTCTTTTCTTCGATTACTTCATCAGTGATAACTGGTGGAGCTGTAACTTCAGCGTGTATTTTTGCAAGTTCTTCAACTTCTTTTAAGTGAGCAATATGAGCTTTTTCAGCTGCTTCAAAATTATATTTCTCATTGTTGACTTCAACGCTCTGGTAACTTGATAAGTTCATAACAAGAACTAGCCCTACTAAAGTGAGGGAAAATAGCACTAAACGATACATCGTTTCTCCATTCCAAAAATTAATCTACTTTTAATGGCTTAAGTATAATTGTCCTGACTGATTTTGGCAATCGTAAAGGTATCAAGCTCAAATCTTACTACCTTGCGCGTCATCAATAACGCACGGCTAATACATGGACGTTCTACATTATAGGGTTTATAATTCGGCCACAAAAACTTAAGTAAATTCAGGAGCTTTTAATGCAGTACAACTTTGGTGAGATTGAACCAAAATGGCAAAAGTTTTGGGAAGACAACAAAACTTTTAGAACCGACTCAACAGACAAAACGAAACCTAAATACTATGTATTGGATATGTTTCCTTATCCATCAGGTGCAGGACTTCACGTTGGTCACGTTGAAGGATACACAGCAACAGATATCTTAGCTCGTTTTAAAAGAATGAATGGGCACAATGTTCTTCACCCAATGGGTTGGGATTCATTTGGACTTCCTGCTGAGAACTACGCCATCAAAACGGGAACTCACCCAAATGTAATAACAAAAGAAAATATTGGAAACTTCACAAGACAACTAAAGGCTTGTGGATTCTCATATGATTGGGATCGTGAGATCGCAACTTCAAGTATTGATTACTATAAGTGGACTCAATGGATCTTTACTCAACTTTATAATAAAGGCCTAGCTTTTGAAGATGAGATTTCTGTTAACTGGTGTCCTGAACTTAAGACAGTTCTAGCTAACGAAGAAGTAATCGATGGAAAATCTGAAGTTGGTGGCCACCCAGTTGTTAGAAAACCAATGAAGCAGTGGATGTTAAAGATTACTGAATACGCAGACCGTCTTCTCGAAGATCTTGATGATCTTGATTGGCCAGAGTCTCTAAAAGAGTTACAAAGAAATTGGATTGGTCGCTCTGAAGGTGCACAGGTTTCTTTTGAAGTAAAAGGTGCAGATTCGAAAATTGATGTTTTCACAACTCGTCCAGATACTCTTTTTGGTGCAACGTACATGGTCCTAGCTCCTGAACACGACCTAGTTGCAAAAATTACCACTGAAGATCAAAAAGCAGATATTGAAGCCTATATCAAAGAAGCGGCCCTTAAGTCTGATCTTGATCGAACGGATCTAAATAAGAATAAGTCCGGTGTTTTCACTGGCGCTTATGCAATCAACCCTCTTAATGGAAAAGAGATTCCAATTTGGATTGCTGATTATGTCCTAATCTCGTACGGAACAGGAGCGATCATGGCCGTTCCAGCTCATGACGAAAGAGACTGGGAATTTGCTAAGAAATACGACCTTGAAATCCTTCCAGTCCTTGAAGGTGGAGACGTTAATGAAGCGGCCTTCACTGGAGATGGTACCCATATTAATTCAGACTTCCTAGATGGGCTAAATAAAGAAGATGCGATTTCAAAAGTTATCGCTCACCTTGAAGAAAAAAATATCGGAAAGAAAGAAATTAACTACAAGCTTCGCGACTGGTTATTTTCTCGTCAAAGATACTGGGGAGAACCATTCCCAATTTTAAAATTTGAAGATGGAACTGTAAGATGTCTTGATGAAGATGAGCTTCCAGTTGGTCTTCCTGAAGTTGAAAAGTATGAACCATCGGGAACTGGTGAGTCACCACTAGCTCGCATTGATGATTGGTTATACTTAACTGATCCAAAGACAGGCAAGAAAGCAAGACGTGAAACAAATACAATGCCTCAGTGGGCAGGATCTTGTTGGTACTACCTTCGCTTCATTGATCCAAAGAACTCTGAAGTTGCATGGGATAAGCAATTAGAAGAATACTGGATGCCAGTCGATCTGTATGTTGGTGGAGTTGAGCACGCTGTTCTTCACCTACTCTACGCTCGCTTCTGGCACAAGGTTCTATTTGATCTTGGACTTGTTTCCACAAAAGAGCCATTCCAGAAACTTTTCAACCAAGGTCTTATCCTAGATGAGCATGGTGAGAAGATGAGTAAGTCAAAAGGAAATACTGTAAACCCAGATGATATCATCAAAGAATACGGTGCAGATGCTCTTAGACTTTATGAAATGTTCATGGGGCCACTTGAAAAAGTTAAGCCGTGGCAAACAAAAGGTGTAAAAGGAGTATTTAACTTCCTTAGAAAATCATTCACTTTCTATGGAAACCCAGAAAATACTTACGAAGGTGAAGAGAAGAATCAAGATGTTCTAAAACACCTACACAAGACAATTAAAAAAGTTACTGAAGATGTTGAAAACCTTCGTTTTAACACAGCGATCTCAGCAATGATGGTAATGAATAACGAAGTTATTAAACTTGGACAGGTTTCAGTTGAGACGGCCAAAGCATTTACAAGACTTCTTTCTCCATTTGCTCCACACGCTGCTGAAGAGATGTGGGCAAATTTAGGTGAAACAACTTCTTGTTCACTTGCTCCGTGGCCGGCCTTTGATCCTGAGCTTGCTAAAGATGACCTAATCACAATGGCCATCCAAGTAAATGGTAAAACGAGATCTACAATTGATGTACCTGCTGATATCTCAAAAGAAGACTTTCTTGCACAGGCCAAGGCCGATGAGAAAGTAGCAAAGTTTATCACGGGAACAATTGTTAAAGAGATCTACGTTCCGGGAAGAATTTGTAACATTGTAGTTAAAGGATAAACTATGAAAAATACATTCTATGCAACAACAGCTATCGACTACCCAAATGGGCGTCCTCATATCGGACATGCTTATGAGAAGATTGTAACTGACTCATACGCACGTTGGAATAGACTCCTTGGAAAAGATGTTTACTTCCTAACTGGAACAGATGAAAACGGACAAAAGCTTATTGAGTCGGCCAAGGATGCAGGTCTTGATACACTTGAATTCGTTAATAAGAATGTCGAAGTTTTTAAAGACCTTTGTACAAGAGCAAATATTAGTCATGACGACTTCATCAGAACAACTGAGAAGCGTCATGAAGATTCATGTGTTGAACTTTGGAAGAAACTTGAAGAGAAGGGATTAATTTACCACGGGCACTACTCTGGTAATTACTGTCTTTCTTGTGAGTCTTTTTACACTGAAGCACAAGCACCTGATGGAAACTGCCCTGAGCACCACAAGCCACTTGAACTCAAAGAAGAAGAAGGCTTCTTCTTTAAACTGAGTGAATACCAAAAATGGATTATCGATCACCTAAAAGCGAACCCTGATTTTATTGTTCCAGGTGCACGCTATAAAGAAATTCTTTCTCGCCTTGAAAATGACGACCTAAGAGACCTTGCTATTTCACGTCCAAGCCAAGGATGGGGTGTAAAGGTTCCGGGTAATGATAACTTTGTTATGTATACTTGGTTTGATGCTCTTATCAATTACTACTCTGCTCTTGATTCAGATCAAAAAGAAAAGTTCTGGCCAGCAGATATGCACGTTATTGGTAAAGATATCCTTTGGTTCCATTCAGTAATTTGGCCATGTATGCTAAAGGCCGCAGACCTTCCTCTTCCAAAACAAGTATATGTTCACGGAATGGTACTTGCTGAAGATGGAAAGAAAATGAGTAAGTCTCTTGGTAATGTTGTTGATCCATTTGAGATGCTTGAAAAATATCCAACGGATACTTTCCGCTACTATATGCTAAAAAATATTTCATCATCTGGTGATGGAAAATTCTCTGAACAAGAATTAGTTGATAAGCACAATACTGAGCTTGCAAATGACTATGGAAATCTTTTAATGAGAGTTATCAAACTAGGTCTAAAGAGCTTTCCTGATAAAGTCTACACGCCAGAAGGTGTGGCCCAAGAAATCGATGCTCTTCCATATTTTGAGCGTGCTAAGGAGTTCATGGATAAGCGTGAGCACAACAAGGCCATTGATGCGATTTGGGACCTTATCGTTAGCCTTAATCAATACGTAAATGATAAAGAGCCTTGGAAGCATAAGAAAAATGAAGCAGCATTTGCTCCAATCGCTTATAACTGTTTCTACGGTATGGCAGCAGCATCATATATGCTTCAGGCCTTCCTTCCAGAGTGTACGAAAACAGCTCTTGAATATATTGGTTCAAGTGCTCTTGGAACTGAACTTATGGAATTTGGGGCCGCAACTTATACGCCTCAGCCACCGGAAGCTTTATTTCCAAAAGTAGAACTTAAATAACAGCGGCATCTTAGCGAAGCTAAGATTTGACGCTGTTATAGCTCCCCTACACTTTAGCTAGAAAACAATTTCAACAAGCCTGCGTTTATGCAGGCTTAGTTGCCTCAGGAGCAATGGGAAAGTCAAAGTATATGAAAAAAGAAAATCAGCAAATAAAATATAAATAAAGTTACGGAGTGCACTCGTTCACAACATCATCATCAGAGTAGAAGAGCACGCGCCCAATTTTAGAATCTGTCTCAATAATATTCCTGATATCGTCAGTGATATTTATATGCGGAGAAATTTTATCATTTTCAACTGTTGCTCTAATTGTTCCAAAGTTATTTAAGATAAGCTCATTATCCACAACGTCATAGGTCTGAGTAAAAGAAGTTGAATATATACTTTGATCAATATTTGAAGGAAAAGGATATTCGCTATAACTTAAGTCATAGGTTTTAGTTTGGCGATATAATGTAATAAGAACTTGGGCAACAAAACGATCTCCAGCAACATCCTCTGTAATTAAACCTGTGAAGGACATGGCCTTATGCTTACGAGTATTAGCTGAGCATTTGCCAACAGACTCCATATGAAAAGCTTCTTCAACAGAAAGATTCTCTAGTGGATTTAACTTTGTTCCTACAACATAGTCATTTTCACCGCATGAAAATAGAATTAGTATCAGTAGACTTAAAGAAATAACACTCTTCAAAAAAACGCTCCATAATTTAGTTTACTAAATTGTAGAACGTTTAAATCGTTAATAAAAGATGTTTATTAAGAACGTCTTAAGAAAGCATTAACTCTCTAAAATGCCTAATCTAATAACAAGGAACTTCAATATTAAAGTCACCCCATTTCTTTATTCGATATCTCTTCATGTCAAATCGGCCAGAGCCTGGAACATTTCTCGTATGTTCACCATCAATAATCACATTTCTATTTCTATCCCGTGCATGTAAGTAGAGCACTCCATTCTTCGTTTGAAAAAACCTTATGGTTTCACCTGGTTTAAGCGTATAAAAACCTTTCGCTTCCCAGCTATCGGTTTTGTGATTCTTATAATCAAATGCTATTAAAGCCTCTTTTGATGAACAATTATTTTTAATCAAAACATTAATGATACTTTCATGCTTCATTTCTTTTGAAACCCATTTTTCGATAAAGTCATTATCTTCACTAAATGTTCCGGAGAAAATGGCCTGTGCAATTTTCCCTCTTTCATCTGTTAGAAATGATCCGTAATTTACGCTCTTATATCTATCTTCTCCAGTTATCACACCATGTATATATGAGTTGCCATACTTTTCAGAGTAGACAAGAATTGGTGAACCACTTTGGCCACTTATTACATCACAATAAATATCAAGACGTTTGTCACTTGCTTGATCAATTTCACAATTTTCTTGGAAGTATTGTTGACCATCAGGCTTATCACCTGGATAACCTATCGTTAGAGTTTTTCCATCTGGTAAACTAGACCTACCCCAATAACCGGCAGTACCAACTCTTTTTCCGGCACTTCTTCCCTGAGAATCTAGACCTAGCTTCATAATAGCAATATCTTCATCTGGATAATGTGAAATATTTGAGTAATCTTTTGGATAATAAACTCTCTCAATTGGAAATCGACCGTACTTTGGTTTATTTTTATTTGTTAGACCAGGGTAGAAAAATGAGTTTTGTAAAAGATCTTCTGTCTCTGCTTTAAAGGCACAATGAGCGGCAGTTATAATATAGCTATCATTAATTAGAGTCCCTGAACACGTATTTACTGTCGCAACACCTGTACTTGGATTAACAATCTCAGTCCTAATCTGCCCAACTTTTTTAACAATTTCTTTATTTAAGCGACCAGTTGTTTCAGCGCGATCATCACTACCAATAATTTGATTAGAGCTTTCTACATTCACTTCTTTACTAGAAGCGACCTCGCTATTTTGGCATGAGATGAAATTAAATAAGATCAATGACGTATAAATTAACTGCTTTCCAGTAAACATTCGCTCCTCTCTATTCTAATAAATCAATATATTTATTTTAATAAAAAAGAGTGTTTCTATCCTTTTAATTGGAAGTTTTATAGAGGATGTTTATTTCATGTACAGCCTGAAAAGACAGTGTTTTCAGTAATTTAGAAGAAAAAGGCTTCCTATGGAAGCCTTCTCATATTAATCATTATCGTATTGATTTGAGCAATTCATATAGATTGGTAAATGGTCGCTAATAACTTCTTTTAAGTAATTATAATAAGTCTTATCAAAAAGCTGTGAATCGATAACTCGATCGTAAAACTCTTTTTGACTTTCTTCCATGTCAAATCTTGGAACGAGCTTATTATTTTTTACCGTTAGCTTATTTTGAATTGAACGAGTGTAATTATCTACAAGATTTTCAACCTTCTCGCGGCCACCTGCTTTAAGGCGATACATTTCTACATCTCTTGTTTGAGATTGGTATTTTGCATTTGAGCGTACAAGGTAGCGTCGATTAATTAACTTTGAGAAGTCACCTTCAATGAAGTTAAAAATCTTTGCAGTATTGCTACCTTTACAATTTCTTGTTTCATTAGGATCAAAAAGAAAGTGATCATAATTACTTTTTGTTCCATGAGTGATTGTTCCATCAGATAATGACTTACCTAAGGCCATTGAAGTTGCACCTTCAATTTTTAGCTCCAACCCTCTAAAGTCATTAAAGAAAGTTTCCCAGTAATCATTTGTACTCTCAAGATTAAAGTCACCAAGAATAATATAATCTTGCTCATAGTAACTCTTCTTTAAGTACTCAACTAGTTCGGCCATAAGTCTAACTTCAGCAAAGCGTGCAAATTTTAACTGAGTTACCCCTGGACCAATATCTTTATAATCTTCTACACCATAAACATTTCGTAGAATTTTCTTTTGAAGATCTTCATCTGAAGGCGTGTTGTGAATAACGTGAGTTGATAAAAGAGTGAAGTCAAATTCACCTGATTCAAACGTTGCAAGAAATGGCCTTCTTGAGAAAAGTCCATCGACATCACGGCCAAAAGTCTTTTCATCTAAGACTGGTAGACAGCCGTACTTTCCGTTTCTTCCATACTTATCACGACAATATTGTGTAGCCTTTAAATCAACAACACTACTACGATAGTAGAACCCTGTTAATTCTTTAACAGTCGAGTTCTCGCTTCCTTCCTGCTTTCCAGAAAGTACAAGAGACCAAGACGCATCAAGCTTTTGTAGCTCTTTTAAAACTTCAATATATCCAGGAAAATCAAATTGTTCACGAATAAGAGCAAGTTCATTTCTCGTTACACTTGCAGAAAGATCAGCTCCTTGCTCAGTCATCTGAGCAAGACGAGAAGTATAGTACTCAACGATACCTTCATTATGCCTCTTACTTAGGCCATTATTAGAAGTTAATTCAACTGCTGCAACAACATCCCAGTGATCAATAATTTGAGCAACAAGTTGGTGGTCTTTGTATTCAGTTTGAGTAGCACCTGGCTTGAAAAGGTTAAAGGCTGCAATTCTTACTTGATTATATTTAGATTTAACTTTTGAGCGGCTGTATTTACCAACAAATTTAGAGTAGATCTGGTATTCAGATTGACACTCTACTTCACCAACATTTCCATCAAGAAAGACCTTTAATTGGCGACAAGTTTCAATTTCCGATTCAGTTGCACCATCAAGCTCTGCATGAACAAGATTTGGCAATAAAAAAGTAGATAAAACTAATACCCTAAATAAGTTTACCATAATACTCTCCCCCGAGTGAGCTAGCATTGTACCCAAGTCATTTTCTTAATTCAAGCCTTGTGAAGACTTGTAAGGTACCGAAACTAAAGTGTTTTTTATCATTTTTTTCGCCTTAGCATATGCGTCAAGCTAAATATCTGAGTAAAAATAGCCGATAAAGATCTTAGATATATCTTGATGGGGGAATTGATGAAAGTATCAACGAGAATTTACACGCTTATTATGGCCCTAATGCTTACGAGCACTTCGGCTTACGCTTCTGTTTTTAGTCTAATTGAAGCGACTGGCGAAGGACTAAATCAACTACTTTTAAAAAGCGGTGTTTTAGACTCTGAAGTTAGAAGTGTCGTAACTAAAAATCTCGATCTTGCAATGAAAGACCTGTCTCATACAGGAAAAAAAGAGGACTTTAGCTTTAATACTTTAAAGATGATGGTTAAAGGCTCTCAAGATAAGGCCAGGCTACAAAAAGTTAGTGAAGTCTTTGCCAAAGAAAACCCAGAAGCAAAAGAGCTAAAAGAAGCTATTAATAGCTTTGTCTATCTGTCTCAAAGATATGGATACAAAAAAAGCGCTATTCTATCATGTGCACCATGTGTGAATAAGAATCTATCTGATAATGGCTTCGACTTTGTTCTTTCTGAAATGAAAGATGAAAGTTCGGCGAGAATCTTTAAAGTTATGTCTCGATATAACTCACCTGCAAAGGTTCAAAGACAGTTATATTCTCAAGTAAAAAATGAAGGATGGTCTGCCCGTGTGCCAATGCTTAACCCTACAGATGAAGAGGCCCTATTATATTTCTTAACGGCCCAAAAGTATGGTTCGTCTGCACAAAAAGAGCTGATCTCAGCAATCAAAGAAGTATCAGTTAGTAATGGGAAGGTAGATCTTTTTAGTAATTTTAACGGACATAAGTTCTATTCATTTCTATCAAGTGGTTTTAGTGACAACGAAATGACAGAACTAGCTCGTATTCTAAAAGCGACAGCAGAAGAGATGAAAGAGTCTAAAAAAGGTACTATGGATGCTTTCTATGACGTTCTTCAAAAAGAAGCTGATGAAGCAAGAACGCCAGCAGCTCGTCAAAAGAAGCTAGCGTTACTTGAATATTTACGCGATGATGCAAAATGTTTTAAAAAATAGTTTCTAAAATAACTCGACGCTACCTAAAGCTCCATTATCTTTAATTTGTAGGATTTTGAGGGCATTAAGGTAGCGTTGTAAACTTCCAATATTACTCTCTTCAATCGTATCTCTCATAACTTTATATGCTAATCCTGTGAACTCTGGTGACTTGAATAATCCTTCAACATCAGCACTCGCCCATAGGTAGCGAGATAATGCATTCTCAACTTCTCCACTTGGAGAATATAGAATTCTATTAAGTTCAGAAAAGATTTGCTCAGGACTAAGTCCGTCAAAGCTAACACCATGCTTATTCATAAATTGAATAATAGCGCGATCACTTTCGAGGTTATTATAGATTCCAGAGATTGCCTTTTCTTTAACTTTAGCAATCATCTTTTCCACTTCAGCTACTTCCTTCTTACTCATCTTAGGAAGAGCCTCTAGTACTGAAACTTCAAGTCCACGATATAAATCACCTACTGTCTCGGCCATTAGAACTCTTTTAAGACCAAGTGTTTCTCTTGCAGTTCTTCTTGCCACTTCAGAAGTAAGCCTAGCTCTAGCTGTAAAGATCTTTCTCATTAAAACACCTTCACCGATTGCAGAGATTACTGGAACTCTTCTTCCAAAGAACCCACCAGTGTGAGGTGCCCCTTGAACTAAGAGATATGGAAAGTCTCTCTTTCTAAGAGGTATTTTAATAAAGATATCAGTAAGAGTGTCTGCATTCTTAGAGATATATTCTACTAGCTCACCTTCTGGTAATCTTTGTAACTCATCATAGATTCTTAAAAACTCTCGACGGCTTTTTGCAAGGTTAGCTGTATTTTCATTCCATGCATGCACAATCCAGTTAGTCCCTTTTAGATACTTACCTTCTGCTGCTTTTCTTAAGCGAAGTCTTGCTCTAGCTGCTTTTGAAGAATTTCTAAACATCGACTTATTCAGCCTTTTTACATAGCTACTCATGTAATGTCTCAATTCAAGAGGACTTCCGTTAAATAGTTTTGCAACAGTTTGTCCAAGAGCTCTATCCACATCAGCATAGCCTAGATCGACAACAACATCACTTGTGTAACGATAGATTCCACCATTAGATTTTGTAATGGCCTCTTCAACACTATTTACGATATTGCGAATACCTTTATTATAAGTAGACTTTGATAATCTTCCTGCTTTATAGCTTTCTTCAATTTTATTCATCTTCTTAAGTGTTGCTTCAACAAATTCTTCATCTAGATCTAAGTTCTTTAAGTTGTATGCAACTTCATCCATTGTCTTTGCAGAAAGCATATTCTTAAATACATCACGATATTTTTTAAGACCTAAAACAAGCTTAGCAAACTCAACTTCTGATTCATTTACGATAACTGAAGCATCTTTACCTGATTGCTTTAGTGATTCTTTAATTCCTAACTTTGAACGGTTTCTAACGATTGATTTTAAAGACTCTTTAAAAATCTTCGATCCTACAGATATACTTCTCGTTAGAATTGAGATCATTGAAATTGTACCAATTACTTCAAATGCAACGGCCATCCATCCTTTTGCTACATTTTCAGCAGCATTTGAATCAGTGAATCCAAGGTCGGCCATCTCACCAACATAGTCCTCACTACGATCTGCTCTACGCTTTGCTTTTGTTTCTAGTCTGATTGCATTTGCCTGCATTCCAAAACCAACAGTTCCAACTCCTGCAATAGCAATTCCACATAGTCCACCAGTTAAAACAGTACATGATCCAGCTGCTAGAACGGCTCCCATTCCAAGAAGGAATCCAAAAACACCATTAAACATTGCCCATTTTTCATCACTATTCCAGTCTCCCATACGATCCATTAGTTCTTTAGGAACTGCTGGGATTCCAAGAAGCTGATTAAGCTGATCTTGAACTTTAACTGTCGCATAAAAGTTTTCTTTTAAACTATCAACATCATCTTCTTCGATTTGACAGAAACGATTAAGCTTACGATATGTCTCTTGTTGACGCTCAAGTGCCGATCTTTTCAAAATATCTTTATAAACTGGAGTCTTTAGATCCATATTTAGTTTTAAAAAACTATGTACTAATTCGTAGTCATCAAAGATATCGATAGTATGTGGACGAGATTCAAATATAGCTTTTCTTTCCTCGTGAGACTTTGCTGCAAGAATTTCTTTAAAGAATGCGACTTTTTCAACATCTTCTTCTAAAAGACGATTATCGATATCTTCTTGTGTTTGATATAGTAAGCGACCCTCAACTGCCTTATGTGCAGCATCTTCAATTTGAGAACGCTCTATTGTAACTTTGTTTGATAGTCCTTCAATTGCTTCATATGCTTTCTTACCTGAGTGTAATTCAGCAGTCATAATCTGAGTTGTATCTTTATTATATTCATCAAAGATATCATTCCATAATTTCTTATACTCATCTTTGTCTAGATTTCTCGTTAAGAAGTTTGGTGTTATCACCTTATCGGCCATAAGTACTTTAGCTGCCTCATCTAGGTTTTCGATATACTTCTTCATGTTATTGTTAAAACATCTATAATCATAATCAACACGCATCCCACGTGATGTTTTTCTCATTGTCTTAACTCGACCATTCTTAATACTCTCAAGTTCCTCTCTTGCAATTAAGTAACCTAAACGTACTTTTGCAAGTGGATTAAGGGCCTGCATTTGAGCAATAAGATAATCGTATTCATTAGTTATAAGTTCTGGAAATACTCTGGCAGTCGATCTTAGATAGTTAAAGATCTTGGCTAAAACCTGATAGCTTTCTTTTGTCTTTGACTGATCTAGACGTGAAACTGGAATATACTTACCATCAATCTTAAGAGTCTCAATATATTCAGCAACTCTTTTTAAAATATTAGTCTGTCTTGAAACACCTTTACATAGATTTCCTGGTTTTCTGTAGCAGTAACCAACCATCATCATATTATGGCGTGATCCTATTTCGAAGTTTTTATCATCTAAGAGCTCTACTGCTTTATCATGAAGAGTATTTAATCCCCAGTTTCTATATCCCTCATTTGCGTAAAGTGATGGGAAGTCTACAATGATTGTATTAGACTTTAGCTGAGACTTTACATTCTCACTTATGATGTCTTCAATTTTCTCAGTTCTAGCCTGGGCCATTTTCGAAGCGATATATGGAGATGCATTAATTGCTGATGGATAAATCTGCTCAACATACTTTTGATCTCCTTCAAAAATATCAACCTCAATTGTCTTATTTTCTGGAACAGATCCCGTAATATCCTTAAATAAAGCGATATCTTTAGTTGTAACATCTTTTGAAGTACGTGCTCTTCCCTTATGAGAATAAACCTTTTTCATATATACAGAAGATACTTCAGGCATCTTCATTTTCATAAATTTCTCATATGCTAAAGCTTCATCAAAACCAGCTTTTAAGCTTCTACGATAGAAGTCCTTAGCTTCCTTACCTTTAGCTGCTCTTAAAAAGTTCTCAATAGATGTAGATGAAACCATTGTTTCGGCCATTGGATTTAGCTGCTGAGCTTCTTTGACACTCATTAGTTCAAGATTCATCTCATCATAAGCAAGTCCAGAATTCTTAATTAGATTATCAAGGTATGTCTTAGCTACAGATTCATCTACTTTTAGCTCTAGTAGATGAGGCCAATCACCGTTAACCTTATTACGACAACTCTTTGGAATAACAACATGATTCTCTTTTGACTCAATCATGATGTCATAATTTCTAATTTGTGTTGCCATCATTTGAATTGTTAAAATACGAAGTGCTCTAAGATAGTTCTTACCACTTGGAGATTCATTAATAATTACGATATCTCTTTTAAAGTTTTGAAAAGTATCAAGTTCTAAAGTTACATCACTTCCTTCAAAGTTTACTTTAAAAAAGATCTTATCTTTCATTTCTCCATTAACAAGAAAACTATATAGTTCTGTCTCTTCTTCAATGAAGTCTGTCGTCAACTTTGGTAGGATAGTATTGATATCAATACTACTCATATTGATAAAAGGAGTTAATGAAACCTTTACATCATGTAGACCTTTTACAAATGAATCGTTGTAAGCAAGAAGTAATTCTTCTTTATCAGCATAAGCTTCATTCGTTTCATTAATAAAGTCTTCTACCTTTGCTTTAAAAGACTTTGCTCTTTCAAAATATTGAATTGCTTTTCTTGCATATCCTTGAATATAACGTTTTTGGCTACGATTTGGAGAATCACCAACTTCGATTTCAGAAATTACTTTTGAGATATCAGTAAAAAGGCTCTTACCTCTTCCCTCATCTTCTTTTTTCTCTTCAGGTCTTTCTTCTTGAATATAATCCCTTACTCCACAAGAATTCTTCTTTAAAGAACCAAGAAACGTAATGAAGTCATTCTCTTCACCAGTCTCACCTTGTGACTCATTATCATTTTGCATTCTAAAGGCTTGCTCATAGGCCGATAGCTCTTCTTCAGAAAGTTCAGACGAGATATTCCCTCTAAGTTCTTTCTTTACCTGGGCAAGCTGCGCTTTAAGATCTTCTAAATCGATATAGCTAGCAATTTGTCTCGTATTTTCAATAGTTTGAGCAAATGCCATCTGAAATGAACAAAGAGAAATAATAAGGAATGTCACAAGTCTTTTAAATACCATGGGTATATAAGAGCAATATGAGTGCCAAAATCTCTTTAGGGAATGGACATAATTTCAAGTAGATACGATTGAAGAAGTGTTCAAACTCTGAACACTGTGTAGCTATATTGCTTCATTGAGTGCAAAGTACATCGTGAAGACATCTTCACGCCCGTAGGCCATGTCAATTCGCATATTTAGGTTTTGTTTTGGTAGAACCTTATAGCGAATCCCCCCACCAATATGAGCAAGAGGATCAGAATCAAATAGGTCTGAAGAAATATCATTTCCAACACGAGAGCGGCCTCCAAAAACAAAGCCAACTCCAGCAAATCCCGCTAATCCAAAGCGAGAGGATAGAATACTTTTAAAATAATACTTATACTCTCCTTCAAAACGTAGCATATTTGCACCTTCAAACACCTTACCTGTGTATCCTCTTGGGCCACGGGAACCAAAATTATAATTGTAGTTAGGATTCGTATCACCAAGGTTGAAACTTGAGTCATATATCCATGAGAATAAATGCCCATTGTCTGAGAGAGAGAAGTATTGAGAAAATGAAGCGTCGATCGTTGTTATATTATCATCTCCTCCTAGATCCTTGCGATAAAAACTAGTTCTTGTATTTAAGAAGAAACCATCTGTAGGAGAGAAAGTATTATCTCTAGTGTCATAGAATAAGTTAAACTTAAAACCAGTATTTGAAGTACCTAGAGGAACACTTCCTTCAGATGTAAAAATGACCTCATTCCAAACTGCTCCAAAGCCTATAAATAATTTCTTCCAAACCCTTCTATTTACGTTTACAAGAACGGCCCGAATTTCATTTGAAGTATCAATAAAACGATCTAATTGTACTTTAAACATCTCGCTTAGAATATCACCCTCAAAGTATCCCCCCGATATTCTCCATAAATCAGGGCCTAGAAATAATTGTGTACCAACGGCACCCATGGCCGAATCATTTGTTGTTACTTTTGCGAATGCACCAAGTATAGAGGGAGGTACGTTCACATCTTGATTTTTATATTTTCCACTATTGGCATCAAAGAGATACATTCCGATTAAGCTGAGTCCTAGCTTGGTGCTAGGCATATATGAAGGGCCAGGAACAAGTACAAAACTTCCCTTTTGTGAATCATTGCTCACTTTTTCAATGACCTTTTGTGCACGTTGCGATTCTTGAGCAAAAGTCATAGAATTGAGAATAAGTAAAAAGAAAATACAATACTGTAATTTCATGTGAGTAGACCTATGTTGAAAATAATATCTTTAATTCTTATGACGAGCACTTCTATCTATGGAAATGATATCAGTTTTTACAAAAGCATCTTTCCTAAGATTTCTAAAGTTAAGAAAATTAAAGTTGAAGATAAAATCAGTGAGAACCCTATTAATACGACTATTCAGGTCGCTTTTAATAAAGAGGGTAAAAAACTTGGTTTCATAAGAGAAGTAAATACAACAACAGGATGTAATAGCGCATGCCTTCCTGTTATTTTCACACTATTTTACAATACTAAGTATGAGTTTTTAAAATTAAAATCTAAAGCTGGTTTAACAAAGAAACTCCATAGGCCAATGACAGAAGATGATATTAATCGCCTTCACCTATTACTTGGAATCAATCCACCAATTTTCAAGACCGTTAAGCATCCAACAGATATGACAGATGCTCTAACAGGAGCAACAAAGCCACAATATGTTGATGCCGTCGTAAAAGAGGCCGCTTATTCCACTTTAAGAATTAACACTTACAATCAGGATACAATTTCTCAACTAAAAAAGCTGGCGTTATGAATTTAACTTAGCATTAAATAAAAAGGGAGCTGGAAGCTCCCTTTCTTTACTATTGACCTCTTAGGTCTTTTCTTAAAATTTTTCCAACATTTGATTTTGGAAGTTCATCTCTAAACTCAATGAACTTTGGTCTCTTGTAACCCGTTAAGTTCTCTTTACAGAATGCCATTAACTCTTCCTCAGTAAGAGACTGATCGTTTTTAACAACAAAGAGTTTAACAACCTCACCCGACTTTTCATTTGGTACACCAACAGCTGCACATTCAAATACTTTAGGATGAGTAACGATAATTTCTTCTACTTCATTTGGATAAACATTGAATCCTGAAACAAGAATCATATCTTTTTTACGATCAACAATTTTGAAGAAACCTTCTTCATTCATAACACCAATGTCACCAGTCTTAAAGTATCCATCAGTAGTCATAACTTTAGCTGTCTCTTCTGGACGTCCCCAGTAACCCTTCATAACTTGTGGACCTTTAATACAGATCTCACCAACTTCACCTGCATTTAAAGTATTTCCATCGTCATCTTTAATACATGCATCAGTTGATGAAACAGGAAGACCAATCATTCCATTGTAATCTTTAAGGTCCATCGGATTAATACATGCTGCTGGAGAAGTTTCAGTTAGTCCATAAGCTTCGATTAGAGGAGTCTTAGTAACTTCCTTCCATCTTTCAGCAACTGCACGTTGAACGGCCATACCACCACCAAGAGTTAACTTTAGGTGAGAGAAGTCGACTGTTTTAAAGTCTTCATTATTTAAAAGTCCGTTAAAAAGAGTATTTACTCCAGTAAGTGCAGTGAAGTTCCACTTCTTTAATTCTTTTACGAAACCAGGAATATCTCTTGGGTTAGTAATTAAAACATTTAATGCTCCAATCTTTGAGAATGTGAAGCAGTTAGCTGTTAATGAGAAGATATGATAAAGCGGAAGAGGTGTAATAATAATCTCTTTTCCTTCTTCAACTACTGGAGAAATCCACTCACCTGCTTGGCAAAGGTTTGCCACAATATTTCTGTGAGTTAGTTCTGCACCTTTTGATACACCAGTCGTTCCACCTGTATATTGTAGAAAAGCTAGGTCAGAATTAATGATCTCAGGTCTTTTGTACTTAGACTCGTCACCTTTATCAAGGGCCTCAAGAAATGACTTAGCACCTGGAAGATCCCAAGATGGAACCATTTTCTTAACATGCTTAATAACAAAATTAACTAGAAGTGATTTTGGAAATTTAAGCATATCACCAATTTGAGTTACAAGTACGTGCTCAATTGGAGTATTCTTAACAACTTCTGCAAGTACAGATGCTGAGTTTTCAAATATAATAATCACTTTTGATTGTGAATCAGTTAACTGATGCTCAAGCTCTCTTGCTGTATAAAGTGGGTTTACATTTACACAAACCATACCTGCGCGAAGAATACCAAATAGAGCAACTGGATATTGAAGAATATTTGGCATCATGATGGCAACGCGATCACCCTTTTGAAGACCAAGATCATTTTGTAGGTATGAAGCAAACTTCTTCGATAAGTGATCAATTTCACCATACGTAAGAGTTTTACCCATACAATGAAATGATGGCTTCGAAGCAAACTTCTTAAAACTCTCTTCTAATAAAGAAGGAATTGAAGCGTACGATTCAGGATTAATTTCTTCAGCTACACCATCTTGATAGTGTTTTAACCAAGGCTTTGTCACAGCAAAACTCCATTTGTTAATAATTAATAATTTTAAAGTACATTTTATTGTATTTTAATTTTTAGCTACTTACAATAAGCATTCTGTGCGCGCGTTGCATTATCTCATACATATTCACAAAAGTTCTTGAAGTAATAAATTTTATTCGATATAAGAATGACCGTTTTGCAAAACACCACACACACATTAGGCCCCCTGAATTAGGGGCCTTATCTTTAAACCAAGCCTATGAATGACGGAAAGAAAGATTTCTATATAAATAAAGACGGAAACACTGTCTTTACTGAAGAGTTTCACTTACGTCGTGGCTACTGCTGTGAAAGTGGCTGCCTTCACTGCCCTTATGGCTTTAATGACAAGCATGATAGCGCTAAAAGTGACGTCCCTCACGAGCTTCGTCGCCAGACAGAGATCACAGAAGTCTCAGATGAAGAGATGGCCGAATACTACCTAAATAGCATCGAAAAAATTGAAGAAGCTGAATAAACTTTAGACAGATGTCTGAAAAAATCACAAAACCACCTAGCTAATCACCTGAAATTATAGACATTCATCTTGGCATCCTCTGTGCATTATAAATAGTGTTTAAAACTTGGAGGAAAAATGAAATTACTAAGCATTCTCGCACTTACACTAATTCTAGGTCAGTCTACAATGGCAGCAAAGCCAGAGATTAACTTTAAGTGTTCTTCAAAACGCAAGAATATTGAATTTCAAATTAAGAACAACCTTATTAAGACTGAAGGTCGTATGCCGGCCCAATCAATTACTGGTCGCACTAGCAAGGTTGGAAACTCTGTTACGAATCACTACTCTATGGGTGGTCAGAAGTTTCAAATTCACTTTGATGACATCACTGATTCAAACGAAATGAATACTTATATTTCAATTAGAACTGATAAAGGTCACGAGGTAACTTATCCACTAAATTGTGAGGCTTTATAAAAGATTAAACCTGCTTAACAACTAGTACTTGTGAGTCTGTCGTTGCCTTCAAGATGGCAGACTCAATATCTTTTAATACGGCCGTCTGATATTTTGACAATGAGGTTCCATCAATCTCACACTCTCCATCTAAAACTACAACAGAACTAATTCCATTTAATGAAAGAACACTTTCATCATTGGCCTTTAAGATTTTTAAACGGGCATTAAAATATTTATTACTTGTAAGTAGTCCACTTTCCTCTAGGTTTTTATATTGGAAGTGCTCTGGGATATTCTTTTCAAGTTCAAAATTAATAACATCCATGGCCTTTTTCACATGAAGCTCTCTTGGATTTCCATCAAGTCCTACTCGATTCCAATCCCACACTCGATAAGTGACTCCAGAGTTTTGTTGAACCTCAACAAGAGTTACACCACTTCCAATAGCATGGATTGATCCAGCAGGGATATTAAAGAAGTCACCTTTTCTAACGTTATGAAAATTTAAAAGTTCATTAACGTCTTCATTATTTTCAATGGCCGTTTGTAATCTTTCTTTAGTGACACCGTCTTTTAAGCCGAGATAAATCCCAGCATCATCTTGTGCCTCTAAGATATACCAACACTCATCTTTTCCTAGAGCATCTTCATGGATGTGAGCATATTCATTATCAGGATGTACTTGAATAGATAAATTCTGAGCAGTGTCGATAAATTTAATAAGATAAGTTAATTCTTTGCCTTCCAGATCATCTTTTAAACTACGACCTGATTCACAATGAGAAAGTCCATTTTCGAGAGTAGAGACTTCCCAAGTCTCACCTAATGGGCCATCAAAGGACTCGCCTTCTTGAAGCTTAAACTTTTTTAACTTTTCACCACCCCAAACAGTGGTCACTAAATGTGGAAGCTGCTTTAAAATCATATAGATATCCTACCAACACTACCTTAACTATGCTAGCTTTACCTTTATTAATAAGGTTTAAATATACGCGTCAGACTTTTTGTCGATATGATAAATCATGGCAAAAAAGCTCTCAAACCGTATGGAAATTCCAATTATAACTCTTCCCAATATTGTGTTTTTTCCGGGGACATCCCTTCCTCTATATGTTGTAGATGAAATTTTTCAGGATATATTTGAAGAGGCAACTTGTGCTGGAAATCCTATTGGAATCTCCCTTGCAATGGAGAAGGATTTTGAAACATACTTCTCTTATCCTTGTGAAATTCTAGGTTACGGAAAACCTCTTATGATTGAGAGAGTCGATGGTAATACCTTAAAAGTATTAATGCGATGTACGGGAAAGTGCCAAGTTAATTATCCCACCCAATCTAGTCCCTACCCTGTCTACAATGTAACGGTATTAGAGGATGAGCATTCTATTATGGGAAATATTGACGACTTTTATCGCCTTGAAAATATTCTCTTTAGCTGGCTTGATGTTAATATCACTGATGATCGAGACCGCGACCACTTTATTGAGACTCTTAAAACCCCACACCAAATCATTAACTATGTTTCAACGTTTATAATAAAAAGTCGTATTCTCAGGCAGATGTTACTTGAACAAAAAAGCATTAATGATCAGATCAAAATCCTAAATTCATTAATCACTGATGAGCACAGCTTTCAAGAAGACCCTATCGTGGCCCAAGCATATAAAGAATTTATTAGTGAAAAACTTCAACTCAAACAGGCAAATTAAATTATCTTTCTTAAACTAGAACTAAAAGAATATTTAATAAGGCCATTGCACTAGCTGTAAAGAATGAGAGAGTAAAATTATCATCGATCTTAGTTGAAAGTAATTCAATAATAGCGGTAGCTACTCCCGTAAAGAAAGCAAAGATGACAATTTTTAGACTGAGAGGAAAATAGAGCATCCCATATGTTGCCACAACTAAGAACGTCATAATAAAACACGCATACGATCCCTCAAATGTACGATCTTCTAAAACCTTCCTCTTTCCATAACGTATTCCTACAAATGAAGAGGCTGGATCAGCTAGAGAAAGAATAATCGTTGCCAATAAAGCAATCTGTTCATCAAAAGCAAGAAATGAAAGACCTATTCCCAACAGAAATAGTGGTGTTCCAGTAAAGCCGTTAACTTCAGAATCTCTTAAAACACTGCGACATGCATTCACAAATACCTGATTAAGACCGTCAAATTTCAGACGCAATATTTCGATCAAAGTGAAAAGAGCACTTGCTCCCAAAACAATATAAGAAAATAAAAGAGAATCAATATTTGTCAGAAGATAAATAAGGACTATTCCTAGTCCTGAAATGATGTGGACTAATTTTCTTAATATATGTGGTTCAAACTTACTTGGGAACCGATAAATACTTTCCATTCATTAAATATATAATTTTAGAAAAATAAAATAAAGACCTTTTCGAGGCTTTTTAATTTTGGCTATAATGAAGAAAACTTAAGTAGCGATACAAGGATGTATTTTGAACAACTTAAATAATACACATAATAATTCTAATTCTCACCTAGCAGATGCTGGTAAGTACTTAGGTGCATCAAATAACGGAAAGAAGATTTGGGCCATTGGTGGTGGTAAAGGTGGCGTAGGTAAAAGTCTTGTGACGTCAAACCTTTCAATTTGCCTTGCACTAATGGGGATGAAAGTCATTGCCATTGATATGGATCTCGGTGGAGCAAACCTCCACACTTGCCTTGGTGTCAGTGTTCCATCCAAGACTCTTAGTGACTATTTCACAAAACCAAATACAAAATTATCTGATTTAATCACACCGACTCCATTAGAAAACTTAAGCCTAATCAGTGGTGCACAAGATAATCTTGGTATGGCAAATCTAAAAGCCGCTCATAAGTCAAAGGTTCTTAACGACCTGCGTGAACTTGATGCAGACTATATTCTACTAGATCTTGGAGCTGGAACGACAAATAATACTCTCGACTTCTTCTTGGGAGCCGATGAAGGAATTCTTGTGACTCTGCCAGAGCCAACTTCAATTGAGAATACTTATCGTTTTATAAAATCTATTTACCATAGAAAACTTCAATCAGTTGATGACTTCTTAGAGCTTGGTCCATTGATTGATAAGGTAATGAACGGAAAAGTTGGCGAAAATCGCAAGCCATCAGAGATTATAGAAAAGGCCATGCAAATCAATGAGCAACAAGGCCTAAAGCTAAAAAGAGAGATAGAAAGTATCACTCCAAAGCTCATAATTAACCAAGCTAGAACCCAAGCAGACATTGATATTGGGTTTGCCATGAGAATTATCTCAAAAAAATATTTTGGTATTAATTTAGATTACGTTGGCTTCCTTGAATACGATGCGACTGTATGGCAAAGTGTTAAGAAGAAAAAGCCACTTATACTTGAGTTCCCGAACTCATCACTTGTTAAGAATTTTGAGCATGTAATCAATCGTATTCTTAACCTGACAAAGAAGATGGTATAAAAATGACAACTGAAAAGAATTACTATGAAGTATTAGAAGTAGCACCAAATGCTTCAGCAGATGAGATTTTCAAAGCCTACACAACTGCTAAAACCGCTTATAGTGGAGATAGTATTGCACTCTATTCACTTCTATCTGAAGAAGAGGCCCATAAGGTTCTTGAGCTTATCGAAGAGGCTTATAATATTTTAAGTAATCCAACAAAGAGAAAGAAATATAATCAAGCTCGAGGAATTGTTGTGGAAGATGAAACAAACTTCATGGCCACATCAAAGCCAAAAGAAGAAAAAGAGACTGAAAGTCAGGTCATGAGTCAGATGAATAAGCTTGTGGCAAAGAAGCGTTACGGTCTTGAATACGAGCAAGATACAGAATTTGAAAAAGAAATTGAGCAATGTTCTGAATATACCGGCGAATTCTTAAAAAGAGTTAGAGAATACAAGAAAGTTGATATTGCTCGTCTTGCAGATATGACTAAGATTTCTAAAACTTACCTTCAATATATTGAAAATGAAGATGTTGAGAAAATGCCAGCGATAGTCTATGTCAGAGGATTTGTTTATCAATACGCTAAGGTTTTAAAATTAAACCCAGACCTTGTTGCCAACTCTTATCTGCAAAGAATTAAGGCCCTCAAAGAAGCAAAGTAATCTATGAGTGATCAGGCCAATTCTTTTGTTATAACAGTTACACAAGAAGACCATGATGAGTTTAGTCGTCTCGATCAAGTTCTCGCATCAAAATTAGAGCAATCAAGAAGCTTTCTTAAAGAACTATATAAGAAAGGCGCTATTACATCTGAAACAAAGATTGAGTTAAAGAAGATGCCTCCTGTTGGAACGCAAGTTTACGTAGACGTTCCACCTCCTCGAGAATCAACTGCAAAAGCAGAAGATATTCCATTAAAGATTCTCTTTGAAGATGAGCATCTGGCAATCGTTGTAAAACCTGTTGGAATGGTTACCCATCCTGCCCCAGGAAATTATACAGGAACTCTTGTTAATGCGATCCTCCACCATTGCAAAGATATTCAAGGTGTCGGCGATGAAAAACGCCCAGGGATCGTTCATCGTCTCGATAAGGGAACAAGTGGTGTAATGGTTGTGGCAAAGACACAAAAGTGTCATGAAGGATTGGTTAATTTATTTCAGGCCCATGATATCGATCGCTACTATGAGGCAATCAGTATAAGTACGAAGCTTCCGCCAGAAGGAAGGCTTGAATCAACAATCGGTCGCCATCCTAATAATCGCCTTAAGATGGCCGTTGATGTTCGCAATGGAAAAAAGGCCGTAACAAATTTTAAAGTACTAAAATATTACCAAAATCTAAGTCATGTGGAATTAAAGCTTGAAACTGGACGCACACATCAAATCCGCGTTCACTTAAGTCAGCTATTAAACGGTCATATTCTAATGGACCCTCTTTATGGGGTACCAAAGAGCGACTTAAAGAAAGTTGATACTCGTCTTAGAGCAATTATTAAGGATTACGAGCATCCATTCCTCCACGCAAAGATCTTAGGCTTTGTACATCCAATCACAAAAGAGAAGCTCTACTTTGAAGAGCCACCACCTCCAGTCTTCCAAGAAGTGCTGGATTTTTTGGAGTCTGAATTATAATGACCAATCGACTTTATCAAAAACAAATCGGTGAATATCTCTTTGAAACCTATGACGATAGACCTGAATTTGAATTTGATGAAGTAAAGCAGATTCACTCTTCGGTCATCGCAAAATCACCAACAAATGAAGAAATCGAAGCAGATGGCCTCATTAGTTCACTCACCTTAGTAACTCCTTTGGCCATTAAAACTGCCGACTGTCTTCCTATTGTCGTTATTGGTGAGTTGGGAGTAGCAAATCTTCATGCCGGATGGCGTGGGCTGGCCCAAGGTATCGTTATCAGTGATGAAATCAAGGCACTTAGGCCACATACTTTTCTCATTGGCCCTCATATAAGTGCTAAGAATTACGAAGTTAGTGAAGAATTTAAACAAAACTTTCCTAATTCAAATGCCTTTAAGGTGATAGAAGGCAGGCTGTGCTTTGATATGCAGCAAGAAGTCGAGGATCAAATTAGAAAAAACTTTATGAGTGCTCAAGTCATTTGTGCCAATATATGCACATTTGCAAATCTCAACTATAATAGTTTTAGAAGAAATCAAACAACTAAGAGAAATTACAATATTTTAAAAAGGAATTAAAATATGAATGACAGTTTTTTAAACAAATTAAGCTTTAATAAAAAGATCCTATTCTTTGTAACGGGTCTTGTTATGTTTGTCTTATCAATCTATCTGACAAACCACTTCTACCAAGTAAAATTCCCAACAGGTTTTGGGGCCGCATCAGCTTGTAATATCAATTCATTCTTAACTTGTGATGCTGCGACTCTTTCTCCTCTTTCAAATATTGCAGGAGTTCCAATTTCAATATTCGGTATCATTATCGGTGCCATGATTATGTTCTTTTACATGGTTAATAAGAAGCAAGCAGAAGGTGGACTCTTCATTCTTCTTCTACTTAATGGAATTGGTTGTCTGGTTCTCTTCATCTACTCTCTTGTAATGCTTGGAACTTTATGTCCATTCTGTACACTCTACTATATCGCCTCATGGACAGCTCTCTATATGATGTATAAGAACGATGCTTCTCGTGACTTTGATGTGAAATTCTTTGGAATAGCTATTCTATGTATGGTTATTAGTGGAGCTATTGCTTATAGCTTTACTAGCTCAAAAACAAAGAAGTCTTCAGCAAGAAGTGCTCAAATTGTAACAATGTTTAAAGCGCTAAAGAGTATGGGAAATCCAACGAACCCTTCTCCATATCGCCTAGCTTCAGCAACTGAAAAATTTGAAGATGCACCTATTCAATTATCTGTATTTTCAGACTTTCAATGTCCAGCATGTAACGCTCTAAACCTAGTACTGCCTAAGATTGAAGAGAAGTATCACGGTAAGATCAATATTCAATACTTCTTCTACCCACTTGACCACAACTGTAACGATGGAATGCAAGGACCACTTCACCAATTAGCATGTCAGGCCGCTTACCTAGCAAGTTGTTCAGGAGAAGAGAAGTTTAAGTCAGTTCATGATGAGATTTTTGAAAATCAACAAAACCTTTCTCAAACATGGATTGATGAAAGAGCAAAAGAGCTTGGTGTTACTGAATGTATGGCAAAGCCTGAAACTAAGCAGCTTGTTGTTGATATGATCAATCAGGCCAATACTTTCAATGTACAATCAACTCCAACTCAGTTAATTAATGGTGTAAAGATTGAAGGTGTTAGACCTTTAAGTGACTACACTGCGATCATGGATCACCTTTTAGAGAAAGCTAAAAACTAAGTATGAGTAAAAAGAAAAAAGAAAAAATTATTCCTAAATATACAGTGGGTCCAATTGAGACCCACTGTCATCTCGACTACCTTAAAGGCCAAGAGTTAATTGATACATTAGAAAAGTGCCAAGAATATGGTGTTGACCAAATTGTGACGATTGCTGTTTCTCCTAACAACTTAAGTAAGGTCAGAGAATTAACAAAGAATAATATTGTCTTTGGAACTCAAGGGATCCACCCACACGAGGCTAAAGAGATTACACCTGATACATACGAAGAAATAAAAGCAAATATCTCCCATGAGAAAATCGTTGCAGTTGGTGAAATTGGACTTGATTACTACTACGAATTCTCAGATCCCAAAATTCAAAAAGAAGCATTTGAAAAACAATTACAAATTGCTGTTGATAGTGACATGCCAGTTGTTATTCATACTCGTGAAGCAGATGAAGACACCAAGGCCATTTTAAAAAACTTTTCAAAAACATTGAAAAGAAAGGGCGTGATTCACTCCTTTACGTCGAGTAAAGAATTAGCTGAGTTTTGTCTCTCAGAAGGTTTTAACATTGGATTTAATGGTATTGTAACTTTTAAGAACGCTCAAAATGTTAGAGATGTTTTAGATATTGTTCCACTAGAGAAACTTCTTCTTGAAACAGACTCTCCTTATTTAACTCCTGTCCCATTTAGAGGACGAGAGAATGCTCCATTCTACTTACCTTGTGTTGCTGACTACATTGCAAAACACAAAGACATAGATGCTCAAGAATTAATTGAAATTGCAAATAAGAATGCCAAAGAATTATTCTATAAATTGACTTAAGAAATCATTTGAAATTCCATTTGCACAACGAAGAATTTCATCCTCATCTTTTAAATGGAAGCACTTACTTTCGATACGATACTCTCTGTCACATAAAGAATCAGTAAACTCATCCTCAACACCGGCTACATCATTTATCCAACATGCGGCATGATAAGTTAATGCATATAAGGTGGCATACTTTCCTTCAGCACAAAAGCCGAGAGAAGCCGATACGATGGCAGCAATCTTTCTTTTACCGTTTACATCAACAAAGATTGGTCCCCCACTATCAACATAGCAAGTATCCGTTTCTTTATTTCTCATATCTAAATAATTAAATGAAGTTCCGTATACTGGAATTTGCGCCTTTCTCTTTTGTCCGTAGCTAACATCATCATGTATTTCTTCATAAGGAAGAAATCCCAACTCTCCTGTGTATCCATAACCAACAGCTGTTGTTAAATTTCCAGGACGAAGATAATTATAAACATCCACAGGGTTTGTAAGCAACGAGTAGTAGCGAGGAATTCTAAGTGGGTTCCAAAGTTCTAAGATAGCAAGGTCTACAGTTCGCACATCTGCTAGGTTTTCAATTGGGCCACCTGGAAATTGAAATTTTACAGAAGGATGGATAAACGCTTTTTTAACTGAGTATTGTGCATTTAATTTATAATCTCTTGTATTAGATAAATCTTTACCGGCCCCTGTATACACCTTAATCGTATGGGCCTTTTTGCTCTCTAAACAATGAGCTGCTGTAAGGATATGATTTTGAGAAAGTGCTACTCCAGTACAGAATGCTTTTCCTCTTCTAACGAGGGCCACTACACTTTCATAATCTTTTGCACCAACTAGCTCTCCACCAACAATGGCAAAGCTAGATGCAGTAAAAATAAGATATGTTAAAACGACGCGAATAAGCATGACACTTCATAGCATATGACCGAGTGAAAAGCTATGATATTAAGAGAGTTATGTTGTGACTTTTGTCACATCTGGAGAACGAAATACTTGAAATAATGAGATAAGTTCCCGTTTTCTCTTATTCATGAAATTTTGATCTAGAATCGATGTGATTTCCTGATAGATCTCACGGTGCACATCACTGGCCTCATCAATTTCTGTATGGCCTTCTGACCTAAGAATGTTAACAACATCAGTTTTTTGGTGATCACGCGCGACATTTGGGCCATCGTTAAAAATAAATGAGCGATCAAGGATATAGTTTAAATTCTTATCAACATTATTTGGAATGATATCATTATCAAAGCCTATAGAATCGAGAGTCACGAGTAGATCAACTTTTCGAAATCCACCTTCAATACTATTTAGGCGATTTGCTAAATTAACAACAGCATCTCCACCAAGTGAGTGACCAACTAAGACAATAGGCTCATTATCACCTCGTCTCATAATCTCCTCAAAGACTTGATCTTCATCTTGCCAACTAACAAATTCAGAATCAGAAAAGGACTTAGCGATATCCTCAAGTCCACCTTTTGAATTCAAGGTTGAAAGGTGTAGCCCTTCTAGGAAATAGATAGCAGGCTTATTTATTGGTAATTTTGCATCTAAAGCATCTTTAAGTTCTTGGGCCTCACTAGGTCCATTACTCACTGGAGCACCAGCTGCTGACTTTGCAATCGTCGCCACAGCATCCACGGCCAGCTTCTTTCCGGCCGAGGCCAACGCAACAGCATCCTCAGATATCGATGCCTTAGCAGCTGTTTCAGCAATATCACCTACTTTCTTTGCCACTTCCTTAGCGGCCTCTTTTAACTCAGGAGCCTTTTCTTTGACGACGTTCTTAACACCCTTGTCGTAATCCGCTTTGGATTTATAGTGAATAAGTTTTGATGTGCTTTGATTATTGGTCTGCATTAGTAAAATTATACAGCGCTCACCACTTTATTGGGCAGTGAGCAAAAACGTCGCATATCCTTAGAAATATGTGCTTTCAGTAGGCAATCCCTCCTGATTGTGGCATATTACAGGGGAATTTTATTTTAATAATTAAGTACAGGAGTCAGGTATGTCTGGAAAAATCAGAATTGGTATCAATGGTATGGGCCGTATTGGTCGTACAGTTCTAAGAGAAATTTTTAATCGCAACATTGAAAACTTAGAAATCGTTGCTGTAAATTCTCCAGGAGATATCAACGACTACGTTCACTTAATTAAGTACGACTCAGTTTTTGGTCGTTTTGATGGTGAAGTAAGTGTCGATGAAGCACATAAAATGCATGTTAATGGAAAAGAAATTTCTTTTCACAAATATAGAGACCCAAGTGAGATTCCTTGGACTCAAGACAAAGTTGATATCGTAATTGATGCTACAGGTGTTTTTAAGGATCAAAAGTCTCTAATGAAACATGTTACTGGATCTGTAAAAAAAGTAATCCTATGTTGTCCAGGTAAGGATGTTGATAACACAATCGTAATGGGTATCAATGAGAATACATACGATCCAGAAAAGCACACAGTTGTTTCAAATGCTTCTTGTACAACGAATTGCTTATCGCCAGTAGCAAAAGTTCTTAACGATAAATTTAGTGTTATCAATGGTCACATGACTACTGTTCACTCATATACTGGGGATCAAAATATTCTTGATGCTTCTCACTCTGACCTTCGTCGTGCACGTGCAGCAGCTGTTTCAATGATTCCAACAACAACAGGTGCAGCAAAAGCTGTTGGTCTTGTTATTCCAGAACTAAAAGGAAAATTAGACGGTTTCGCAATCCGCGTTCCAACTCCAAATGTTTCTCTTGTTGATTTAACAGTAAATCTAGAATCAGAAGTGACAGAAGAAGAAGTAAACGCTGCTCTAAAAGAAGCGAGTGAAACTTCAATGAAAGGTATCCTAGGTTTTGAAACAGACCCACTTGTATCAGTAGACTATATGGGGATGAGAGAGTCTTCATGTGTTGATGCTTCACTAACGAAAGTTATTGATGGAAAGAGCGTTAAGGTTGTTACTTGGTATGACAACGAAGCTGGTTTCTCTAATCGTGTTATCGACCTTGCAAATTTCATCGGAAGCCAACTTTAAGAATTAGGAAAAACTATGGCATTACAATTTATTGACAGCATTGATGAGTCACAAATAAAAGACAAAAGAGTTCTAGTCCGTTTTGACTTCAATGTTCCATTGAATAAAGAAACGAAAGAGATTACTGATTCAACTCGAATTGATTATGCTCTTGAAACAATTAAGGTCATCCTAGAAAAAGGTGCTTCAAAATTAATTATGATGTCTCACCTAGGCCGTCCAAAAGGTGAAAGAAATGAAGAGTTCTCTCTTGAGCCTGTTGCAACTTACCTTGCTGATAAGCTCGGAGAAGAAGTAACTCTTACTGAGTCTTGCCTAGATCGCGGTATTAAAACTCTACTTAGTCTTAACTCAAATAAGATTATTCTTCTTGAGAACCTACGTTTCCATAAAGAAGAAACTGAAAATGACCGTGAGTTTGCACGTAAACTTTCTGAATATGCAGACGTCTATGTAAATGATGCCTTTGGTGCTGCTCACAGAAAACACGCTTCAACTTATGGAATAAATGCTTTCTTTAAGAATCGTGCATATGCAGGACTTCTTATGAAAAAAGAAATCGAGGCTCTAACAAAGATCACAGAAAGACCAGAGACTCCTTTTGTAGCAGTCGTTGGTGGTGCAAAAGTTAGTGACAAGATTAAAATTATTGAAAGACTACTTTCTAACGTATCAAATCTTCTTATTGGTGGGGCCATGGCCTACCCTTTCCTAAAAGCAAAAGGAAATGAAGTAGGTATATCTCTTTGTTCAGATGAGGACGTAAGACTAGCAAAGAAGATTCTGTCACAAAAAACAGCACATAAAATCGTTCTACCAATTGACCATTTAGGATCAACTGAATTTGGTGGAAAGCCACAATTAATCGATAAAGTTGGTATTCCAAACGATCTTATGGGACTTGATATCGGCGAGCAAACTTCAGCTAAATATTCACAAATACTTTCAGGTGCAAAGACAATTCTTTGGAATGGCCCAATGGGTATTTTCGAAAATGAAGACTATGCAGGTGGAACACTTTCCATTGCAAAAGCTTTAAGTGAATCAGATGCCTACACACTAGTTGGTGGTGGTGATTCTGTAAGCGCAGTTAATAAGTCAGGACTTGCTGATAAGATGAGCCACGTTTCAACTGGTGGTGGAGCTTCTCTTGAGTTTATTGAGAAAGGTAGCCTTCCAGGAATTAGTGCTCTAAAATTTGGTGTTGAATAACTAAGAAATAATAAGGGATGAAATATGACTGAGAGAACGAAGTATATCGTAGGAAACTGGAAGATGAATCAAAATACGCAAGACGTTATCGCCTTCTTTGATGCCATCGACAGCACTAAACTTCGTCACGAAGCATGGATTGCTCCACAAGCAATCCACATCCCTATTTGCCTACAGAATACAGATGACTTCAAAATTGGTGCTCAAAATTGTGCCACTGAAAATAGTGGAGCTTTTACAGGTGAGATCTCACCTGCTTCACTAAAAGATATCGGTGCAGAGTTTGTCATTATTGGCCACAGTGAAAGACGCTCAATTTTTAAAGAAGATGATCAAACACTTAATAAGAAAACAAAGCTAGCTCTTGAAAATGACCTATTTGTTATCTTCTGCATTGGTGAAACACTAGAAGAAAGAGAAGCTGGAAAAGTTGAAGAAGTTCTTGCAACACAACTTGCCCAAGGTCTAGCTGGAGTTTCAAGCGAAAAAATAATTATTGCATATGAGCCAGTTTGGGCAATTGGAACGGGTGTAACTGCTAGTCCAGAGCAGGCACAAGAGGCCCATGCATTTATTCGCCAATATATTAATGAAAACCTCTCTCTTGATGGAGAGAAAACATCGATTCTCTATGGTGGATCTGTTAAGCCAGCAAATGTAGAAGACCTCCTATCTTGTAAAGATATTGATGGAGGCCTTGTAGGTGGTGCTGCCTTAAAAGCAGACAGCTACTTAGGATTACACGTTTAGTAAGATAAAAGCTTAGTAAACTCTCACTTTCATTTCTTCTGAATCATTGCAACTTAGCTCATCATAAGTTACTAAGTCTTCATGCCCTGGAACTGTTCCCCTTGGTAAGTATAGATTCTTTGTTATACCTAAGATTTCTCCATCAGGTTTTGCAAAGACTCGCCAATCAGTTCCCCATTCAGAATTAAAATCAAATTCTCCTAAATATTGCTTATCATCTGAATAATGAATCATGCTATCAACATGTAGTTTTAAATCACGACGTGAAATATCTGGGTGATATGGAAGATAGAAATTAAACTCCTGACGATCACCAGCTTTTCCCCCTGGAAGAATTTTTAAAATTCTTTCATTGTTTCTAATAGCAACTGGAGCCGAGTCCTTCTCTAAGATTCTCACTCCGCTTACATAGAAGCCATCTTCTTTACCGCATCGAAAGTACTTATTAACCGTCAGGTATTCTCCTGAAGCATAGAAGTCACTACGAAATAGAATCGAGTTTATCAAACGATCAGCTTTCTTCTTTTTTAAGAAGAATAAGCGCTTCTTAGCATAGCCAAGAGAGCCAACAGAAGCTTTTAGAGATTCCCTTAATCCCTTTCGAGCATCAATCTTTTCTTTAAATGAATGAGTCATTAGGTTTGGATTGTAGCGGTAATGTCCCTGGCGATAAATTTCTCTAAGGATTCCATCTGCATCGCAACCAACAAGTCCAAGAAACCTTAAATTTGGATGTACTGATTTAAATAACTCCTTAACATCCTTTCCGTTAATACTTAAAACTGCTCCCGTATTATTTGAGCCCGTCGTGTACTGATTTGTACCAGCAGCATGAGATGCCCAAAAGACAGCAATATTATTTGGATTGTGAAGTTCTCTTCGCAATTGATGAAAGTCAACAGCGTGTTTTACGACGATATTGTAACCAGATCTTCTAAAGTGCTTTTTGAAAATCTTTTCTAGTTTACCATCGATTTTCCAATCTTTTGGACGATACCAAATTCTTGGGGTTTCAAGTGAAGTTAATAAAACGACGTTTGGTACTGCTTCCTGAGCATATGTGAACTGGACAGAAAGAAACGTCAAAACTGAGAGTGACAAAATTAATATAGTTTTCATGGCCAAGAAATTATCACAAAAATATGAACGCACAGGCCTAAGAAAACTTAATTTCAATTGTTAATATTTTTTAACCTTTAAACTTCTACTCTATTTCAGGTCTAATCGAAAACTTACAGGACAGTGATCTGAAATAAATCTCTTATACCATGAGAGGTTCTCTAGCCTCTTTGCATTTGGGATACTCTTTCCACAAGTGCGCCAGACTTCAACATAGCGAGAGTTAAAACGATTTGAAACAAAGGCGTGATCAAATGAATGACCTGAGGTATTTGAACGATAAGTCCAATCGTAGTCACTAGTTCTTCTTGAAAGTCCAATTGAGTCGAGCTGCTTTCCAATTAACTCAAGGTCTGATTTTTCAAGCTCTGTCGAATAAGTTGGATACGAGTTTAAGTCACCTGCTATAACAAGTGGAATACTTTCATTTTTAAACTCTTTTATTCTTTTAATAAGTGTTTCAACTTGATGCATACGAACATTTGTACTGTATGGGCCAGCTTTTAAATGAAGGCCAACTAAGTGAAGTAGCGGCTTCTTAGAATAGCGATCAATTACCTTCCCATAAATCGCAGGCCTTAAGAAGGGACGGTTCTCAATAAGAGGAAAAATATAGTCATCATCACCCTTTACCGGAACAATATCGAGAGTCTTCTTTAAACAAATCATTAAATGTTGATGATTAAATTGCTCGTGATTATATGTCACACAATGATGTCCAAGCCCATCCATTAGATCTGCTAAGCGGGCCGTATCAATAATTTCTTGAAAAACAAAAATGTCAGTATTGATATATTTAGTTGTGAGAAACTCTTTAATAAAGGGGTCGCGATATTCATCACCACGGTGACCACTAATCTCCCCTCCAAGACCATACCAACGAATATTGAAGGTCGTGATTTTTAAACTGCTTGCGGCTATATTTAAACCAACAAGCGCACAGGCCAACCATGGCCATACTCTCTTAAGTTTTCCCATATAAAAATGGTAGATAAGAGATTACCGATGGTCAAAATAATTTTAATAGTAAGTAGCTGATTTTACGTCTATGTAATTTTATTTATTGAAAAATATTCTCGAGTCCTTCTCAACTTATATTAGCTAGGATACACAAAGCTGAAACCAATTAGGGAGAATACATGAAAAAGCTAATTATCCTTGCACTTTTCGCCTCGAATATCTTTGCAGGTACAAGCTTCTGGGCCCTTTTCTCACCTCATCAAGGTGAAGAAGCCTTTAATCAAATTTATCAGGCCATTGAAAACTCTAAGAGTAAGGTTTGGCTAACAGTCTATAGTTGGTCTGACTCAACTGTTGCAAAAAACCTAGAAGTTGCTTGTCTTTCTGGTGTTGATGTAAAAGTCGTTCTCCATCCGGCCCTTAGACGAAAGTCGAGAGTAATTGATTACGCAACGGCAATTGAAGATGCTGGTTGTGGTGTAAAAGTTTCAGTTAAAAATATGCATGAAAAGTTTTCTATTGTTGATGATGTATGGGCCTTCAACTCAAGTGCCAATCTTTCAGGTGGAGCCAAGTCACGTTATTCTGAAAACTTTATTTTCAATAATGACACAAGTCCAGAAGGACGCCTTGTTATCAAAACATTAAATCGTGAATTCAAATTCCTTTGGAACTCTTCAAAAGATCTTTATACAAATAAAGATGCAAAGGAAGATAATCAACCAGCTCTTGATTTAGTTGATCTAACAAATAATCCTGATGCACAGGAGAATCCTAGCTTTGTTTCAAGTTCTATGAACTTTAAATATAGCGAATATAGCAAGACAACAAAGAGCTACAAAAGTGGACGCTATTACCGTGTCTCTTCAAGAAAGGTTAATAAAAAGAGAACGTGGTTTGTTCGCGATGCTATGCTGAAGCTTATTAATGAAGCTCAAGAAAATATTCTTGTAAACGTAAACCACCTTGTCATTGAAGAAGTTTCAGATGCTTTAATTGAAGCAGTAAAGCGTGGAGTTGATGTAAGGATTGTCGCTGATAACCAGGAATATAAAAGTGGAACAAGCTCAAAAGAGATGGTTCCAAATTTTGTCAATGATTGGTTAGAGCTTGAAGGTAACGAAGGTAAGGTTCCACCAGTAAGAATTAAGTACTATTCTCACGCTCCTTCTCCAAGGCATTGGGCCTTAAACCACCACAAGTATATGATCTTTGATTATAACGAAGATGACTTCTCTAAGACAAAATTAATGAGTGGATCATATAATATATCTGAAACTGCTGAGCATTCTCAGTATGACAATATGTTCACTTACTCTGGAGAAACTTTCTCAAATCTCTTTGAAGACTTTAAAGGTGAATTTGATAATCTTTGGGGACTTAACCGCGACGAAAACGATAGGCCAACAAAAGAAGCTTGGGACCGTGTAGCAAAACCATATAATGGGCGTATCTATCTTCATACAAAAATGCCAGTGTCACTGACTTGGCCAGAAATTGAAGAAGTTCGTAGCGCTGTCTACCAAGCAGCACCTACGTTCTTCCGTGATGCTTACCGTAAAAGAGATTGTTACTTCTTTGATATCGAGAAACAAGTCTTCTCTGGTTGCCCTCGCTAGTCGAAATTCATTCATTTTAATAAATTATCATTTCATAACTCACTTGGTCATAGACAGTACTTGTCATGGCCAAGTTGAGTTGATATAAATTGTTGTTAATTTGTCTAAAATATTTAAAGGAATATAGATTATGGTTACTGGATTAATGATTTTTCACGGTGTTATTTCAATCCTTCTTATCGTTACTGTTTTACTTCAGTTTGGTAAAGGTGCTGAGGCAGGACTTCTAGGTGGTGCATCAGAAGCCGTTTTCACAGGTAGCCAGCAAGGAAATATCTTAAGCAAGGTTACTGTTGTTCTTACGATCCTATTCCTAGGTAATTGTATTCTACTAGCAAAGATTCAATCAGGTGGAGAAACAAAATCACTTCTTGATTCAGCAGCGCCAGTTGCAGCTCCTCTTAACTCTGATGCTCAAGCACCAGCGACAGCTCCAGAAGAAACTAAGACTGAGCAAGCTCCAGCTACAAAATAATTTCAAAAAGAAATTCATATAAAAGAAAAGCTCCCGATGGGAGCTTTTTTTATCTGCGATTGATTAATTTTAAAATTGAGTTTAATTCCATCTCTTGCGCATATTGAGCAACGCTCTTACCTGAAGCATCTGGAATATTTGGATCTGCCTTTAGTCGAAGAAGTGCTCTTACATTTTCAAAGCGATTATTCTTTAAAGCAATGTGAAGAGGTGTATCCCCTTGACCATTTTTCTTATTAACATCAAGACCTTTCTTCTTCACAATATAGCGAATCGACTCTGGTGTTGATTTTTTGGCCATGGCAAATAGACTTGCTGGCCTTCTCTTCTTATGAACTTCGCTTACTTCTGGAATCGAAGCGATGCCGCGAGACTTTCTCGCTTCAGATGCCTTAGCTTCCTCAACAAGCTGACGCTCATGCTTAAACTTATCTTCCACAAAAGTAACTTCATAATCATTGATTACAAATGAAGTATTTTCAATTTCATTTAGATTAACTTGCTCAAGGTCCCAATCTTTTTCGGTTTGAACAACTCTCTTTGGCTTATCATCTTTAATTCTGAGCTCTTCTTCGGAAAGCCCATAAAGGTCTGCAAGATAGCGATATTCTGCTTCTTCAGTTTCTGATAAAAGCATCTCATTGCTTTCGACCTTGTTTAAAGGCAGTAGGTCTCCATACTGCTCAAGACTTCCGCAAGACACTAAAATAGTAAGTAATGTTAAAATTCTTAACTGACTCATCAACTCACTTATCGCCAATAATTAAGAATTTCTTTAGAAAATAGTAAGGCCTCCGATTGGAGGCCTTAAGTATTGAAAATGTTTAGTATTTTCTAAAATGGGATGTCATCAGCAGTGAATGAAGCATTTGATGAGATATCATAACCTTGGTTCATATCATCTTGCTGCTTTGGCTCTTGGTTAAAAGAGTTGTTATTATTTTGCTGACCCATTGAAGCGCCTTGACCTGCACTTGCGTTTCCACCTAGGAATTGTACAGTTCTAGCGTTGATCTCAGTTGTGTATCTCTTGTTACCATCTTTGTCTTCCCAAGATCTTGTTTGAAGTTGACCTTCAAGATAAGCTTGGCGACCTTTTGCTAGGTATTGACCACATAATTCAGCTAGTTTTCCCCAAACAACAACTCTGTGCCATTCAGTTCTTTCTTGTTTTTGTCCATTCTTGTCTGTCCAAGACTCACCTGTTGCAAGTGAGAAATTACAAACAGCCATTCCAGATGGCGTGTACTTAAGCTCAGGATCTTGTCCTAAACGTCCTACTAAGATAACCTTGTTTACACTCATTTCGTTCCTCCAATTTCTTCGCGTATAACCGAAACAATCCTTTAGAATTCAGCTATAACCGCAAGGTTGTGTATTAGTTAAAATACATTACTAGAATAATACGACTTTCACCTATCTGAGAAGTCATAAATGCTAATGCAAATAAAAAATTACTTACGGCTGCGTCAAGAGCCCGAAATGAGATATCGAATAAATTGGAGATTCTAAATATTATTGAGTCATGTCTTCAAAAGCTTGGTCAACATTGTCAGGAGAGATTTCTCCATGGCCACCTTTTGTCTGCCAAAACTCTTTTACCTTTGCCTTTGCAATGCGAACATCTTTCTTATACCAAGAAGCGTCAAATCCACAATGAGGGCATGGAATTTCTTTTTTAAAAGTTAAGCGAAGAGTTGCTTCAAATCCTGCCCAATAAAGAAAGAAAGAGAAGACTCCAGCAAAACTCATGAATGGATAAAGAATTGCAGTTGTCACAACTGTCAGCATGAACATCTGTAGATAGTTCTTTGCATCTAGATGTGGATTGGTAACGACCGCTCTTTGAGTGCGACAAAGAGGACAGAAGAATTCAATATGAGCTTTCTTAAACTTATAAGTTCTCGACTCTAATGGATTAAAAGAATTCAATGTCTTCAATGGTCGCCCTCCTAAGCAGTGACAAAGTTAAAAACTTCGACTCCCCCATTTTACCAATATAAACGAGCATTTATAAGCAGGTAAAAAAGGTACCAGGCCTTGTCCTTATTCATCCATGAGCGAACAAAGCCTAGGCCTGGTAGTGATAAGCCCCTGAAATAAGGACTTAAAGAATGACCGAAAGGCCAAAGTAAGGTGGTTAGCCTTGCCTGTACCAACGTTCTACATCCAGGGATCAGGCACCATATCCTTGGTACCCTTAATAGATACAAGTTCAATGCCAAGATAACTCAGTGCAACTAACTGAAAATAGAAAGTGTTCATATGAATTGACGCATAAACGACACTTTCGGTAGCATTAAGTTACCAGCAAAATTAAGGCATTATGACACAAGCAAAAAATAAGCATCATTCACAAGTAATTAAAAATAGGAAGGGACAGATTAGTGTCTTCTTTGGTGTTACCCTTGTAGCAATTTTCTCATTTATAGCCTTTGTAGTTAATGTTGGATTATTCGTAAAAGCAAAGATCAATATGCAAAATGCAGTTGACTCTGCTGCATGGTCAGGAGCGGCCGCTCAAGCAAGACAGCTCAGCAATATCGCCTACCTCAATTGGGAAATGAGAAATACTTATAAGGAATGGATGTTTAAGTATTATGTTCTCGGTCAACTGGCCAATGAGAACACTCATGAAACTACTGGTGGAAACCAGATGAATTTTGCCCTTAAACGATTTGACGAGACGGGAGCGGGATTCAGTAGTGGTATTCAAGGCGACCATTATAATATTCCATCAATATGTCTTCACTTCGGTTCTGAAAATAATGAAAACCTTTGTACTATTTATCAGATCCCAGGACTTCCACGATTTCATGTTGCAGGTATTCCTGACGTTAGTGAAGAATTTGAAGCGACGATGAGTGCCTTTGTTGATTTAAAAGCAAAGAACTGTATGGTTCGTTCAACTTATAATTTCTCGGCAGCAAAGAATTATGCTTTTGCTGCGGGTGTTTCACAAAACGATATTCCTATAGCAGCAGCAGATCGTACGGGATCATGGATTCAATCGATGGAACTGGCCCTTCGCATGAGAAATCTTGAAATGATTGTTAACCGTCCTCCTGTAACAGAAGGTATTTGTGGTGGTGGCGGAGCCCCCGGCTGTCTTAACCCGGAAGTACTTAATAATGAAAATCAATCAATGGGGATTCCAATGAATGATCGGCCACTAAAAGCATATATGGCCGCCATGAAAAATATCTCCGGTGGAGTTTTTAAAAATAATACCGCTTTTGCCAATACATTTGTTCTCTACGAGTTAGCACCAGATACTTATAACCCTTCTCCACAATCCCTATCGAATTTCTTAATTCCAAACGATGCATCGTATACGAATGGAGAAACGGTTGTTTCGGCCAAGAGATATCTTGACCTCATCCCAATGGTGATGAATTTCTCAACATTCTTTACAACTTTTGCACCAACGACAGAAGCACTTTCGACTCTAGGTGTATCTGATAGTAGTGGAACGGCCGCTGAAGCCTCATGTGCTTCAACTAAGACGGCCTTTCCTGTTCCTGGCTATATTCTAGGATTTTACAAGAACCCTCGTGTTGTCACTTACTATGCAGTAAAAGCAAAAGCTCAATACACAGGTCTTTTAAACCCATTTGGAAAACCAATTGAGATGGCCGCTTATGCTGCTGCTAAGCCTTTTGGTGGAAGAATAGGGCCAGCACTAGTTGCACCAGGCTCTGAATATTCTGAGTCCAGCTACAATATTCCAAGAAGTGACAATAGCGGAGGCTCACGTAGTACCGATTATATTATGGGCTTTAGTACTACAAATGACCCAAGACTTGAAGATGGGGCCAAGGTTCAGGGGCTACCACTTCCCGCTTCAAATGATTTCTTCTTAGATGTAAGCTCTTCCGATATTGCAATTGGCGGTGTTCCTTCAAATGTCGATACGAAGTTCACTCTTCCCAATATGATTTATAATCTCAACTCTGAAACAACAAACGATGGAAGGCTTCAAAACCTCCCATATAATACAGATCTCAATAGTCCAGCGCCAGTAACAGCAGGGCTTTTCACAAGACAACAATACGAAGACCTAAGAAGAAATATACCTAATTATACTGGGATGCAGGCCGGTGTTTCAGCTCAGGATCTAATTGAGAGTTATAAGAATGTAAGATCTCCTACCAATTATGACGTTCTAAATTATATGGTTCCAACACTTCTTGAGCTTGAGACAGATGATGATGCTGAACACTACTCAACACATCGCTACTTTAACCGTGATAATGAAACGATAGGATATTTTGCTCCTCTATTTCACGCAAACCTTCTCTTTAAAGACCAGTCTAATGTAAAGGGAGTACTTTACAGCTATATTGAAGGCCTAAAGGATTCAGTTATTGTTTATCGTAAGGCACTACAAGCCTATGCTCAAAAAGTAAGAGAAACTCCTGCTCAAGAAGCAGATGCCTATGTTGCCGCTTCAAAGGCCATCTTCAATGAAGATACAGATGGCGATCCTAGCGATGTCTCAACTGGAACAATTGGTGGACCTTTTGGAAATTGCCAAAAACAAAGTATCGCCTCTCGCTTTAGCTATTTTATATTAGGTGAAGACCAGCCACCATCAGAAGATAATTGTAATACCGCTCCTCTAATAACAACAATTGGTGAGTACTTAAACAATTTTCGAGGAAGCTCAAGCTTGTTCTATATAACGTCATATAGACAAAACAACAACGCACAGGGTCCAACACCACTCCTCAATAATAATTTAATGAGAACTGGATACTCACCAGGAAAGGATTATGGTTCAGAAAATAATGGCCGTTCATCAAATCCACTATCAGGACGTGACCGTAACCAGCGACGTAATGCCTACTCTACAAAGTTAATAAGTCTCGACTCGATTTCTAGCACAGATGTCGGTTATGGGAATAATGTTTCAAATTACCTGGAGTCTCAAAGGGGCTTCTCACCAGAAGGTGAAACACCGCGTACTCCTGAAGATATCAAGACAGGAGCAGATACTATTTACAATCTACTGCCAAGAGAACAGCTTAGTGAATTTGGTAGTGACTTATTCTTTTAACAAAATTTCCTATTTGCCCTTAAAATGGCCTCTATTGACCTAAAGTCAACAAAAATAGCTTGCGAAAATTTAAATTTCTTTTATATACTAGGGTCGATTCTAAAACTTTATCGCGAGGTAAATAATGGCAAAGAAGAAAGCGGCCAAGAAAAAGGTAGCCAAAAAAGCTACAAAGAAAAAAACTGCAAAGAAAGTAGCTAAAAAAGCTACTAAGAAAAAAACTGCAAAAAAAGTAGCTAAGAAAGCGACAAAGAAAAAAACAGCAAAGAAAAAAGTTGCCAAAAAAACTACAAAGAAAGCAACGAAGAAAAAAACGGCCAAGAAAAAAGTTGCCAAAAAAACGACAAAGAAAGCAACAAAGAAAAAAACGGCCAAGAAAAAGGTAGCCAAAAAAGCTACTAAGAAAAAAACTGCAAAGAAAGTAGCCAAAAAAGCCACTAAGAAAAAAACTGCAAAGAAAGTAGCTAAAAAAGCTACTAAGAAAAAAACTGCAAAGAAAGTAGCTAAAAAAGCGACAAAGAAAAAAACAGCTAAGAAAAAAGTTGCCAAAAAAACGACAAAGAAAGCAACAAAGAAAAAAGTAGCAAAAAAAGCAACGAAGAAAACGACGAAGAAAAAGACTGCTAAAAAAGCAACAAAAGCTTCTCCAAAGAAAAAGCAAACAAAAGCAGAAAGAGAAGCGGCAGCAGCACTTTCTCGTGAAGAGGCCATTGCTAAATACAAAGCTGAGCATAAAGCTGAACTAGAAGCTCAATTAGCAGATTCACTTAAAGAATATGAAATTGAAGATAAACTAGCTGAAGCCGAAGAAGCAAAAGTTGAAACGATTGAGGAAGCTGAAGGAAGCGTTGCTCTTGAAGCGGCTGAAAATTACAACGATCCAGGCCCAAATCTTCAAGAAGAATATAACCCAGATGATGAGCAAGACGAAAAAGATGATATGAGTTTTGGTTGGGGTTATAACGATGCTTTTGACTCTCCAGAAGAGGAAGTATCAGCAGATGATCTAGATGAAGATGAGCGCTATGCACTTGGCCTAGAAACATCTGATGAAGATAAAGACGATTTATATTAAGATTTATTTACATCGATTATAAAATGATAAAAGCGGCTTCGGCCGCTTTTTCTGTTTGGGATAAAATTATGAAACTAGAACTATACTATTACGACTCATGTCCTTTTTGCCAAATTGTCCTTCAGGCAGTGAAAGAACTAGATATTAATCTAACTTATTGCGATATAATGAATGACACATCAGCTCTAGAAAGGCATATTAAGACTACAGGACGACGTACAGTTCCTTGCTTATACATTGATGGAGAACCAATGTTTGAGTCGCGAGATATCATCAACTGGTTAACGCAAAACAAAGAAAAACTAAAATAAGCTTGAGGTTAAATCCAAATGGAAGTTAGAGACCCGGTACATGGATCAATCCATATTTTAAAAGAAGAAGAACCAATTATTCGTGCAGACTTTTTTCAACGTCTTCGCAATATTAAACAACTTGGCTTTTCTGAATATATTTTTCCAGGTGCCACTCATACTCGCTTCATTCACTCAATCGGTGTAATGAGAGTTGGAGAGATGTCATTTGACCGTCTTTTCAAAGGTGTCGAACTCACAAAAGAACATTTAAGAATCAAAGAAACTTTTAAGCTAGCATGTCTTCTACATGATATTGGACATGCACCTTTAAGTCACTCAACAGAAGTTGTGATGCCAAAGCTTAAAGACCTAAAGATTCCAAAAGAATACCTTGTTGCAAGAGACCTTAATAGTGATCGTCAAGCAACACACGAAGACTACACTATCAAGGCCATTGCTGATAGTTCTCTTGCACATAGTTTAAGAGAAGTTGAGAAAACATTTGGCGTTGAAAGAAAGTATATAGCAGACTTAATTCGCGGAGAAACAAGCGACCACGAATATTTCACAATAAATGGTATTAGCTACTTCCCACTTCTACATCAACTTGTTTCAAGTGAACTTGATTGTGACCGAATGGACTACCTTTTAAGAGATAGCTACTTCTGCGGAGTTAGCTACGGTTCCTACGATCTTGACTGGTTACTTGATAATCTCGAACCAGCTATTATCGATGGAAAAGCAAGCTTAGGTATTTCGGAAAGAGCAGTTATCACATTTGATGACTTCTTACTAAGCCGCTACCACATGTTTATTATGGTTTACTTCCACTACCGCGCTGTTTGTCTTGAAAAGCTTCTACAAAGATATTTTAAAACTTCACCATATGAGTATTTAATCCCTGCTGATATTGAAAAATATATTGAACACGATGATTACCATCTAATGAAGGTTCTTCGTCATTCAAACAATCCTTACGCGAAGGCCATTGTTAACAACCAAACTCCAGAAAAGATTTTTGAATCCTTTAATAGTTCACAACTAAAGACATTAGAGGAAGTTCAAAAGTACTTAGAATCCTTAAATATTGAAGTCATCCGCTCTTCTTCAACTGGACGTCTATCGAAGTATTATGCAGCAGATAAGCCAAATAATAACGAATACACGATGAAAGTAGTAAGAAATTCAAAGATGGGTGGACGTACAGAATACTTCGATATCAATGAAGCGACGGATCTTTTCCACAAATTTCAAAAGTCACATGCTATTAATCGCCTCCACTGTGACCTTGGGATGCTAAGCAAAGCTAATTTAGACGAAATTAATAAAATAATTTCTGCAAATTAATCTTTGAAAGTTTTTACTTAACTCTTCATCCTCGTCTATAATAAGAGGATATGAATAAGTTTTCACTTTATGTGCTATTAATTTTGCTCTATTTAGGAATCTCTAAGAGCTTCTCGCCCTCTGAGAAGAAGACAATCTATATTCCGAATGCAAATGCTTTTGCCTCTATTTTTAAAGGCTCCCCTATTTCAGTAATTCTTGAAAAAGAGTTCTCTACTGGTGCACTAATTAAAACTTATTATCATCAATATCAAATCATTCACGCCTTTAAAGCACCTCAAAGATATAATATTAGAATCTCAAGAGACTTTCATCTTGAGAATAAAAAAAATATTGGGATGTCTCTTTTTAGAAGATTTGAAAACGGTGAAATCTCAACAGTTCCCCTACCTCCTGGTTCAATCTACATTGGTTCCCCTGCATATGGTACATGGAGAACTTCAGGCTCTGGTCAAAAAGTATGGCGCTTTCATCGAACATACAAAAACTTTCCTATGATCTTTCGCTGGGGAGACTTTACACCAACTTACAGCTTCTATCGAAAAATGATAGCTTTAGAAAAACTTGATACTCCTTTCTACGGACTAAATGATGAGTTTGGAACAGATGGAAAAGTGACTCAAGAAAATTACAAGTTAAAGAAGAATGTCAAAAGAGAAACTAACTTCAAAGATATTTTAAAGAAATATACCAAAATACCTAAATGGGACCTCAAGAATGAATGAGCTTTATGATAAATTAATTATTCGAGTTATATTTGCGCTCCTTATTTGCTTTATTGTTTATATTTATAAGCAAGCGCACCTTATTCTCTATCCTTCAATAAAGCATCAAATTCTTAAGAAATTTGCTCCATCTAAAAATTCAACAGATACTATACATCTCTTTGGTCGAATCATCGGTATTGGAATTATCTATTCAAATATTGTCATTAATGTATCTGATGGAGTTTACTTCGCTCTTGGACAATTATTTCTTGAATCGATTATGGTCATCATTCTCTACCTTGCTTCTCTATATATTTTAGAGAGTATTGTTTTGTACAACTTTGAATACGCAGATGAAGTTTTAAGGCGTAAGAACTATGCTTATGCGATCATTTGTTTTTCTCATTCTATTTCATTAGCCTATATTCTAAAGACTGTAATTAAGGTTTCAAATAGTTCTCTTATTATGACCGTTTTTCTCTGGCTATTTGCCATTGTTCTCATCGGCTTTTGTTCAAAGACATTTCAGATCATATCCAAGCTCTCGTTTAATCGACTGCTAGTTCAAAAAAGCTTGGCGGTTGCAATTTCTTATATGGGCTTTATTTTAGGCTTATGCATTATTATATCTTCAGCATTAGACCATTCATTACAAGATATTAAATGGTATACGATTCAGGTAATCTTAAAAATTCTACTTTCTATTATCATTATTCCAATTATTAGAAAGGGCCTTATTTGGGTCTTCTCAATTCAAGATGACCTTCAGGTTAAGAAAGATGAAACAGAAGAGAAAAAACTGAATGTTGAACTCGGTTATGGAATTTATGAGGGTGCGATTCTCTTCACATCATGCTTCTTAACAACGGTTATCACTGGGAATATCTATTACGGAAATTTTTACCCGCTCTTCTAGCCACAGCCTCATTCTCTCATCTTTAAGGTTTTTTAACCGAAATGGTTGGTAGAATGAGGAGGATTTCGTGGATTTAAAATACTTTCAAATGCTAGATTTTATCAATACAAGGCTTACTAATATTGAACGTAACCTTGCAAAGGTAGATGAGAAACTAGATTTCTCAGTTGCATTACAAAGAAATCACTTAATTCGTGTCAAAAATGGTGAATTCATTGATGATAATATGATCTTAATGGGACTTCCATATAACGATCTCTCACCTCGTCGTGCACTTGAAATTTATGAAGATAAGGATATGGATTATATTCTTCTTGATATCACTTCTAAAGGTTATGACAAACCAATTGAATTAGAAGGTGCAATTCACATTCCTTACGAAGAATTAGATCACCGCTATGTTGAGATCACAAACAAAACAACACCAATTCTCGTTATTAGTGAAGACGGCCTTAAGTCAATTCAAGCTTGTGAAAAGCTAGTTAAGAAAGGATTCTTCAACGTTAATAACATCTCTGGTGGCTATAAGTTTTGGCCAGCAAATCAGGGTTCTGTTGTTTTGAAAGTTGCCTAAATACGTCTAGAAATCGAGAGAAAGATTTAATTGAATACGAGATTCAAGTGTATCTCTTTCCACGTTATTAAGCTTGTCGTGCATATTATCGAGAGTCGATAAAATTCGCTCAAGTTCAACTTCACCAATACGTCTTGAATAATTATTCTCGATTAGCTCTAATACGTCATAAAGTGAAAACTTAAATTTCTCACCGTACTCCGTCAGATAAACTCTTTGCTCACGCTTATCAACTTCTGAAGACTTGCGAATAATGTAGCCACGTTTTTGTAATTCATTGAGATGGCTTGTCATAGTTTGTTTCTTTAAACCACAAGCTGCACCAATCTCTTTAATTGTTGGGCCTTCATTTTCACATGTATAAATAAGAATCTCGAGGAAACTAGGTCTTAGATCAGTAAAACCCTTATCCTGAAGATAAGATAAAATATGATTACTATAAATGCGATAGATTCTCTTAAGGAGACTACCAATTGCTGAAACGTTTTTCATTTCATACCTCGCTACAGCAATATTGTAGCGAGATCATTTCTCCATAGTCAAATATTAGTACTAAATTTAAATACGTTTTTAGAACGATCTTTCAAAGGCATGGATAAGATCATAAGGTACTGATTTTACAGCGGACATTTGCTGGGCAACTTCTTGCTGAATTTCACCATCTTGCATCATTCCATGGGTTGGTGAGTTAAGATCGGCCGTTTGGACATATTCAAAGTCAAGGCCCATCTGCCACATATCAGTTTTCAATCGATCAAATAATTCAAATTCTTCATTATGACCGAATGAATTGGCCATAACAGAACCCGATAAAATGCTAAGTAATGAGACAACTGTAAATAATTTGATCAACTTCTTTGCCATATTTGCTCCATATTGCTGCTTTCTTCAATATAGTTGCAGGATTAATGCCAAATCGAAGCTGATCTTAGAAAAACCTTCTCGTATTGGAAATTGAAGTCGCTACCCCGATACATATCCCAAAGGTCAATAATGAGGACCCACCATATGACATAAGAGGAAGTGGTAAACCTACAACCGGTAGTAATCCCATAACCATCCCCATATTGATAAAGGTGTGCCAAAAGAAAATACTCATAATTCCAATTATGGTGACGGATTCAAAGATCCTGCTGACATTTACGGAGAGCCAGACAAATCGAAAAAAGAGAAAGAGGTATAAGCCAATCAGAAGTATCGCTCCAAAGAAGCCATGTTCTTCATTATAGATTGAGAAAACGAAGTCAGTATGATTTTCAGGAAGATAATTAAGTGAAGCCTGAGAAGATTTTCTTAAACCTTTACCAAATATCTTTCCTGAACCAATAGCAATCTTTGATTGGATCGCATTGTAACCTGTCCCCTTAGCATCGGCCGTAGGATTTAAGAAAGTTCTAATACGATTTCGCTGGTACTCTTTTAATCCAAATTGATACATCACTCCCCCACTAAGAACTCCAACAAGTCCCAAGATAAGAAGTGTTTTCCATTTGAGTTTTCTAAAGAAAACCATTGTTGCAAATATAAGAAGAACAAGAAGTCCTGTTCCAAGGTCTGGCTCCACAACAATTAGAATGGTCGGAATAATGGCAAGGATTGCAGGTTTAATAAGATCCTTTAATCCAAGTTCAATATCAGGAGCGTAATTTCTAAAATAACGGGCCAAAATAAAGATCACTGAAATCTTCATAAATTCTGAAGGCTGAATTCTAATAGGCCCTATTAATAGCCATCGTCTTGCCCCCATTCCCTTATGACCGAGAACTAGTACTAAGACTAATAAGAGAATATTAAATAAATAGATCGGCCAAGCGAAACGGTATAGGTTTTGTGGATTAATAAAGCTAATAACAAAGGCAACAACAATTGAAAGTGCATACCAACCTAATTGAACTTTAAATAAGTTTGCATGAGCTGTACTGGCCGAAGCATGAGTTGCAGAATAGAGGTTTAGAATTCCAAAGAAAAAGATTACAAAACTCAAAAGAAAAAATGAGAAGTCATATCTTTTAAAAAATTCTTTGATATTAGATAAATCCATTATTAATCCTCTTCGCGTCCATTTTCTTCAGACTCTGAAGCTTGTTCTTCTTTCTCTTCTTTTAGTCGTTGAGCTTCTTCTCTCTTACGTCTTCTTTCTGCAAAGTATTTCTTCATAATGGCACGATCTTCTTTTGCATAAATTTGATGAAGATCTGGCATATACTTTTTCATATAAGTCGTAAGAACATCTCGAACAATTGGGCCAGCTGCACCTGAACCGGAACATCCGTGTTCAACAACAGCAGCAACTGCAACTCTTGGATTCTCATATGGTGCAAAGGCCACAAATAGACCGTGGTGTCTTTGGTTATATGGTTTTTCACTACACTTAGAAAATAGCTCTGATGTCGTCATTGAAATAACTTGAGAAGTACCAGACTTTCCGGCCATTTTTATACCTGTACCACGTACCCACCAACCTGTTCCTTTTGGGTGATTGGCAACTTCGTATAGGCCTTGTCTGATGTCGACAAAAGTTTGTTCACTAATGTCGGCCGTTTGAATGAGCTCTTCTTTATAACTTTTAATAATGTCACCTTTATTATTAAAAACTTCTCTAACAATTTGCGGTTTAAATACTTTCCCACCATTTGCAATGGCAGCATAAGAGACGGCCAATTGTAGAGGTGTTGCAAGAACATATGATTGACCGATTACACAACTTACGGTTTCACCGTCTTGCCACTTCTCACCAAAACGTTTCTCCTTCCATTCTCTAGTTGGAATAAGGCCAGTTGTTTCGCGAGGTAGAGCAATTCCTGTCTTTTCACCAAGTCCGAACATACGAGCATACTTTGCAAGGATATCAATATCCAGTTCAACAGCGATCTTATAATAGTAAACATCAACAGAGCGACGTAATGACTTATACAGATTTGTAATCCCGTGTCCAGATCGCTTCCAATCATTATAAGTACGACGTCCTAATCTGAAGCGAGGCCCACACATTATTTCATCTTTTGCTTTTATAATTCCCTCTTCGAGAGCAGCAATTCCTGTGAAAGTTTTAAAAGTTGAACCTGGAGCGTAGTGATCCTGTATTGTACGATCTCTTAGAGGACGATCAGGGTTATTAATTAGCGAGTTCCAATACTCTGATGTTAATCCTTTAGAAAATTGTCCTGGGTCAAAAGAAGGACGTGATACCATTGTTAAAACTTCACCATTTCTAACGTCTACTGCTACAACCCCACCAACCTTTTCCTCAAGGGCCTTGTAAGCAGTAATTTGCATATCACGATCGATTGTTAATCTTAGATTATTACCAGGTCTAGCTTTCTTATTTTGAATACCGGCCAAAAGATTACTCGTACCAATTGAGCGACGCATACGTCCTCTGGCATCGACTTCCATAATTTGGTATCCGTCTTCACCACGTAAATAGCGATCAAAACGTTCTTCAATTCCGGCTTGTCCGATAAAGTCACCTAGCTTGTAATCAATATTATCTCTTTTACGATACCTTGGTAATTGGTTTTGAGAGATCTCACCAATATAGCCAAGTAAGTGTGAGCCAACTTCTTTATCTCGATATTCACGTGAAATAAATGTTTCGACCTGCACACCTGGAAGCTTTTCATTTTCAGTTTCGACAATGGCCACTTCTTTATTTGAAATATTCTTTTTAATTCTTACGGGACGGTATCTTGCTTGGCCACGATACTTCTTTAACGTTTTATAAATATCTTTCTCATCCATCTCAAGAATTTTTGAAAGCTTCTTTATAGTCTCTTTCTTATTCGTTAAATATTGAGGAATAATAACGAGGTCAAAACGAGGAACGTTATCAACAAGAAGTTGATTATTACGAGAAAAAATCATCCCCCTTGGTGCTTTAACTGTCTCTTTTCTTAAGCGGTTTTGAATCGAATATTGATACAACAGGTCCCCTTGATATATCTGTAAATACCAAAGGCGAATTAAGATAATCGCAAAAGCTAAAGTAATTAATGTAAATAGAATATCCGCTCGTGTCTTATGGGAGCGAACTACTTCTTCTTCAGCAAACATTAAACATTACTTCCCATAAGGCCTTCACCTTTCGTCTTCCATACCTTATCAAGTAAAGAGAAGAAAACTGGTGCCAATAAAGATAAAATTATACTCTCTGGAATAAAACGCCAAAACTTCTGAACAATATAATCAAAACTATCAAACTTTAAATACAGTAGTGATGAACTGATTAAGAACCAAAGAATTTGAAATATAAATGTTGTCAGCATCGTAATGAAGCTACTTGTAAAATGAAGTAGATCTCTTAAATATGCAATGACGATACAAATAAGAACACCTGCAATAGTCCCATACTCCCAACCTTCAATTGAGAAGAGTGAATGAACTAATTGAAGAGAGAGAATTATAAGAGCTAAGTATGGAGTTTCTAATTTAAACCCAACATAGAGAACAATTAAGATATTAAATGGAATCATGTACTTATTAAGTCCAAATAAAGGAAGAAAGGCACTTGCCAAAACCTCTAAGACAATAAGGATTAATACCGTAATTAATAAACGAATTGGGATATCTGATGACTTAATCATTTGTCATCTCCTTGTTCAGCGTTATTCTCTAGAGCTTGCCACTCCACTCTCTTTCTTTCTTGATCTTTCGTCGTTACAAGAACTGCAACTTCTTCAAGCTTTGAAAAATCAACCGCAGGAGTTACTTCAAGGTGCTGAGTAATCCCATAACTTTCACGTTCAATTTTTGTAATTCTTCCAACAGGAATACCTTTTGGATAAATATTTCCAAGACCAGAAGTGATAACAAGATCATTTAGGCGAACAGGATCAGTACGAACGACATACTTCATCACTGTTCTCCAGCCAGAATAACCTTCAAGTATTCCATAAGACCTTGTGCGATTTACAATAACATCAACGCGATTACTTGGATCAAGGATCGTTAAAATATCAGCGAAATGATCTGTTAGACGATATACATAACCAACTACACCTTCTGATGTAACAACTGTTGACTGAAGTTTAATACCATCTTCAACACCTTTATTAATACGAATTACACGAAAGTCACTCGACGAGTCCCAGGCCACAACCTGAGCAGAGATCATTTCATGTTTTATCTTTTCTCCAAAATTTAAGATATCTCTTAAACGTCGATTTTCTTGCTCTAATTGCTTTAGTGCAAAAACCTCTTGCTTCAAGGCACCGATTTTTTCTTTCAGTGCAACATTTTCTTTCGACGCATTAACATTGAGCATATAATCTTCAAAAAAAGACGCGACATTTCCATATGCGTTGGAAATCCCTCTTTGAAGAGGTGCTAGTGTATCCATCATTACATTCTCGAAAATAGAGGCTTCTTTATAAGGGGCCTTACGTTTTGACACGCCGTAAAATGCAAGTGATAAGACAACGAGATTAATGATTAATTTGGTTCGAGATCCTTCCGATGCGATCAGCTTCATTCTAATCCTAAGTTGCTAATTTTTTTTATATTAAAATCGTACACAGGATTATTTAAACTGCCAATAATCTTTACGACCCACCTTATTTAAGTGATAATATCGGAAATCAAAAATTACATGGAGTGGTATAATGTCATCTAGTTTTCAGAAAAAATCATCGCAGATATTCCTGACTCTTTTCATCGGGATTATTGTAATTTCATTTATGGTTTCAGGACCAATGTTTAATACTGGTACACCTGATTCAATAGGAAGTGTTGCTGGTCATGATATAAAAGTTCGTGAATTCAATGCTGAAGTTCAAAGACAATCTGAGTTCTACGCAAATATTCTAAATGGTGGACAACCATTAACATCACAACAAATGTCTCAATATAAAGTTTATGACAATGCTATTAGAAACCTTGTTTTTCAAAAGTTAAGAATTGTTGTTGCTGATGATCTAGGAATTGTTGTTTCAAATGAAGAAGTTATCAACGATATTCAAAACCAGCCATATTTCCAAACAAATAAGCAATTTGATATCACAAAGTATAAAGCACTACTTTCATACAATAAATTCACTCCTGAAGATTATGAGAATGAAACGAAAGATCGTGTGGCCCTAAGAAGACTACAAAATATCGTTCAACACGTTCCTCTATCAAAAGGACTAGAAAACGAATTAAATGAATTATACCAAGACCAAAGAAATGCAAAAATTATTTCTTTAAAGCATAGTGAAGTTAGAAAGCTTGTTAATGTTTCAGATAAAGAGATTACTAAGTTTTTAAGCAATGAAGAAAATAAGTCAAAAGTTGAAGCTCTTTTCAATGAAAAGAAGCCTGTTCTTTCAACACCTGAACAAGTAAGAACAAGACACATCCTTATTACTGTTGATGAAGGTAATGAAGAAGAAGCTCTTAAGCAGGCAAAGAAGATTAGAAAGGAAGTTAATCCTAAAAACTTCGTTCGTCTTGCTAAGAAGTATACTCAAGAACCACAAGGTAAAGAAAATGGTGGTGATCTTAATTGGGTAAAGCGCGGTCAAATGGTACCAGAATTTGAAAAAGCAGCCTTTGCTTTAAAAGAGGGTGAAATCTCTGAGCCAGTTAAAACATCATATGGTTATCATATTATCTATGCACAAGATCGCAAAGATGCAGTCGTTGCTAAACTTGAAAATCATGAAAGAAGTCTTGCAAAAGAAATCTTACAAAAAGAAATCGATATAAAAGACATGGTGGCCAAGGCAACTAATGAGATTAAAAATGCAGCTGGAAGCGGTAAAGCTCTTAGTCGTTTAAAGAAAAAGTACAACTTAACTGTTAAAGATCAAAATATTAATAAGCTTGAAGGTGCCGGTCCAACAGGTGCATTAGATGAGAAGCAAACAGCTGAGATCTTTTCAAAAGATAGCGGATTATTCACTTTTGATGAAGCAACACAAACAACAATTGTTGCGACAAAGCCAGCTGATGAAAAAGATGTAAAATCTTATAATATTGAAGGTCTTACAAATATTAGTTCTCAACAAATGATAAAAAATCTGCTAGATAACTTAAGTAAAGAATATACTTTTAAACAAAATAAATACGCTCAATTACCACAGTAATTTAGAATTTTTGGAGAAGCGAGATGGCCGATAAAAGCGCAAAATTTGATCAGAATGTAGATGGCAAATTCTATGTTGATGACCAATGCATCGCCTGTGATGCTTGCGTGATGGAGGCTCCTCGCTTCTTTGAAATGAATGATGATGAAGGACACGCCTTCGTAAAACTCCAGCCAACAAACGATGCTGAATTAGAAGAATGTATCTCTGCCCTTGAAGCATGCCCAGTTGAGGCCATTGGAGATGATGGTTAAACCTCATTTTCTTTGCAATTTCAAACCCTTAGCTCTCTTCTAACTAGTTAAAATCACATTAAATTTATCTAAAGCTTCTGCCTCAAATAACCGAGTAGTATAATATGGTTATGAGGAAAACTCTTACGCTATTCACACTCTTGTCTCTGACAACGGCCCTTGCAAATGACAATGGAGAGGCCCAGTATCTACAAGTTATCAGTAGTAAAAATCCTCTTTTTAAAAGTGCTATGCAAGTTGAAGGCGTTCGAGAAATGTATTCAGAGTGTTATCAAATTGATGCGCAAAATGGAAAGCTTGAAGATGGCGACAATAAATTAAGTAATTGTTTATGGGATCGCATCAAAGCGGATGAAGGTATTAAAGAAAAAGTCATGAAGCTTGTTAATGAGCAAAGTGGCGAGGAAGGTACTGGACGCTATCGCACGACCATGGAAACGACAAAGAAACAGTCGGCAGGATTAAAAGGCCTGAAGGAATTTTTCCAAAAACGCCTTGAAGAGGCCCTTTACGGTGAGTATCAAAGTGATAAAGGCCGATTTGAAAAAATCGCCGATCAAAGAACCTTCTTTGAACTCTATAAAACTCAACTTGGTAAAAATATTATTGCTTCAATGACATCATATTGTATTGAGACTGGGCCATACGCTACAGAAATACATCAAACAGGAATACCAGCATATCCTCTTATTCATTTTAGTGATGAAAAAGCGAGTGGTGATAAGAACAAAAATATCGCTAGTCTTAATAAGCAAGACATCGAAAAAGGTGCATATTCAAATTGGGAACGATGTATTCAAAACCTACCTGTAATTTGTGCTATTGGCTCGAGTGCTAATAAAGATGAAGTTACCTATAAGAAATATGATGTTTCAACAAAGAAACAAAAAGATTCAAAGAAGTATTCAGATATTCTTGGCTCATGTGAAGACCGCATGAAGAAGGGAAAAGACCCTACAGCAGATGAAACTGAAACATGTGAAAAAATTGTCGATAACTCTAATATGAGGGCCTGCCAGGTTGTTCAATATATTGAACTAGCTAAGCAAAGTCTTCTTAAAACAGATGATATCGTAGCCAAACTCGATAAGAAGTCCGGAATGGCCGGAATTCAAAATGTTGAATTCTATGACTCAACTAAGAATCAAGACGAGAGTATCAATGCTCTAACGACGATTTCTTCAGGTGAGGCCCTTGAGGCCTTATCAGAAGGTCACAAGCAAGATGTTGCAAAAATGGAAGAGTGCTATAAAGACGGAGCAATTGTAGATGCTGAAGCTTGTAGTCAATACTTAGCAACAGATAAAGAAGAACAATACGCACTTCTAGGTGAGCTAAAAGTCCAACAAGAAGCGACTCTTGAAAAGTTAAAAAATAGTGAAAACGATCCAGAAGAGATCGCAAAGATCCTAATTGAAGAAGGTTATACAGAAACGCAGGCCCAAGAACTTGCAACAATTCAAGGTGTAAAAGAGCAAGTTGAGAGTCGTTATCAAGCAAAGAAAGATGCCATCCTTGCTTCTTTAAGAGAAGAGATTGAAGCCCATACAACAACAGGTGATGAGTTTGATGCTAATAATGCCCAGGATGTTGAAAAGATCGCAAAGATTGCTAAAGATATTGAATCACGACCAGAGAACTTTTCAAAACTAGTTCACTATAACAATATCATTTCATCATTTCTTGAGGTTTCTAGTACTGGTGAAGATGGTGAAGAAGTTAAGAACCGAAACACCGCTTCCCTATCAGCTGAAATGAAAAATTCATTTCTATCTGAAGAAAATAAGCAGAAATATGAAGAGATGAACGTAAATTTAGCAACACTTGGCTATTCAGAGGATCAGCTTGGGGAGAGATTTGCTCAGGCAGGAATTGATTACTCTGAAGCTCCTAATGACGATACAACTGTAGAGTTGGAAGATATCAATAAACTGATCTTTAGTTTATTTGATGGCGCCGAGAATATTCAAGAGAAATAAGAGATAGTTTTTTTTGCGGGGTAATGGCTTATTTTCACGAAGTGAAAATGTTGATTTTTTCTTTGCGGAGGATTTAGCTAACTTTAGCTTCGCTAAAGTGTCGCTTTTTATTTGTGGGGGATTTGGCTTATTTTAGCTACGCTAAAATGTCGCTTTTTCTTTGCGTTTTCTTTCCCATTGCTCCAGAGGCAACAAAGCCGGGCTTGAACCCGGCTTGTTGAATTAGTTTAATTTCTTTTGCATGGGGAGCTGGCATAGCGTCCAATAGTTTGCCTTTGGGCAAACAATGACGCTATTCCTCATCCATAATAGCTTTAACAGATGACTTTGTTTCGAAGGCGATGTCTTGATCATCTTCTGCATCAATATCATCAACTTCATCAAAGCTTTCATCTGCTTCAATATCCATCTCACGAAGAACATCAACGAAAGACTTATCATCAGCAAGATCTTTTAAAACCTCGTCGATAACTTTTACTGGATATTTAGAAGTGATCTCACGAACAAACTTCTGTAGCATTCCTTCTTCAAGGATTGTTATTTTGTTTTTAATTTCTTTCCAATAACCAATATAGTGAAGACGACAGTATCCGGCCGTTGTAGCTGGATTATCACATCCTTTAGCTAGACAATCATCAGTATCACCTAGGAAATAATCTAAATTATCGGCCATATCAAATACTTGTTCAATACGATCTTCTTCAGCTTCTTTCTTTTCTTCAGCTTTTGTTTTCTTCTTGGCCTTTGGTGCAGGCTTCTTCTCTTCAACGACTTCCTCAACTACTTCTTCTTCAGTAAATAGTTCCGGCTGCTCTTCAACTGCCTCAACTACTTCTTCCTTCTTTGCTTTAGCTTTTGAAGTTTTCTTTTTAGGTGTCGCTTCAGCCTTTTTTGCTACTTTATTTTCTGCCTTCTTCTTAACTGAAGAAGCGGCTTTTTTAGCTGTCTTCTTCTTTGTTGAAGAAGTTGCTGCTTTTTTAGCCACTTTTTTCGCAGTCTTTTTCTTCGTAGTTTTCTTTGCTACTTTTTTAGCCGCTTTTTTCGCAGTCTTTTTCTTCGTAGTCTTCTTTGCTACTTTTTTAGCCGCTTTTTTCGCAGTCTTTTTCTTCGTAGTTTTCTTTGCTACTTTTTTAGCCGCTTTTTTTGCAGTCTTTTTCTTTGCTACCTTCTTCTTTGCAGAAGAAGTAGCCGCTTTTTTTGCAGTCTTTTTCTTCGTAGTTTTCTTTGCTACCTTCTTCTTTGCAGAAGAAGTAGCCGCTTTTTTTGCAGTCTTTTTCTTCGTAGTTTTCTTTGCTACTTTTTTAGCCGCTTTTTTCGCAGTTTTCTTCTTAGTAGTTTTCTTTTTGGCCATGCCTACTTTCTCCAAGATTTTCTTTAACATAACAAGTTAAAACCGTATCACTTCTCTTTCAATAGAACAACGCCTACTTTAAGCTCTTAAGCTCGTTAGCGGCAATTACGACTCTTTGAATTTCTGAAGTCCCTTCATAAATTTCAGTAATCTTAGCATCACGGAAGAACCTCTCAACCGGATACTCTTTAGTATATCCATTACCACCACAAACCTGAATAGCTTGAGTCGTAATCCACATTGCAGCTTCAGCAGCAAAAAGCTTGGCCTGAGCAGATTGTAATGAGTACTCTTCACCATTATCTTTTCTACGAGATGCTTCCCAAATAAGAAGACGTGATGCTGCAAGTTTTGTACTCATATCAGCTAACTTAAACTGGATTGCTTGAATTGCATGAAGTGGCTTACCAAACTGAACTCTTTCATTTGAGTAATGCTTAGCATAACGGAATGCAGCTTCACCAATACCAAGTGCCTGAGCAGCAATACCGATACGTCCACCATCTAGTGTATTCATCGCAATTTTGAAACCTTTCTCATACTCACCTAAAAGATTCTCTTTTGGCACTTTTACTTTATCGAATGCGATTTGAGCTGTTGATGATCCTTTGATCCCTAGCTTATCTTCACATTTCATTACTTCGAAACCTTCAGAGTCACATTCAACGATGAATGCCGAGATTCCTTTGTAATTATCTGTTTTTGATGTCTTAGCGAAAACAACTGCGATATTAGCTTCTTTACCATTTGTAATGAAGTTCTTTGTTCCACTAATCTCAAAGTAGTCACCTTTATCTTCAGCAAATGTTGTCAGAGAACCTGCGTCTGTACCAGCATTTGGCTCAGACAGACAGAAACAACCAATATGCTCACCAGAAGCTAGCTTAGGAAGATACTTCTTCTTTTGCTCTTCATTACCAAAGTTTAGAATTGGGTAAACACATAGTGAAGTGTGTGCTGAGATTAAAACCCCTGTTGAAGCACAAGCACGAGAAATTTCTTCTACGATGATCGAGTAAGATACATAATCCATTCCTGCTCCACCATATTCTTCTGGAACATATGAACCTAGGAATCCATTCTCACCGAGCTTACCAACGAGATCACTTGGAATCTTTTCATTTTTATCAATTGAAGCCGCTAGAGGAGCTACTTCGCTATCAGCAAATTTAGAAACAAGGTCTCTAAGTTCTTGGTAGTCACTTAACATCATTATTATTCTCCCTTAAATTCTGGTTTTCTTTTTTCAACAAAGGCCTTTGTTCCTTCTTTCATATCATAAGAAGAGAAGATATCGCCAAAGTGGCGAGCTTCAATATCTAGACCTTGTTCATTAGTCAGGTCATTACCTTCGTTCATAATTTGTTTTGATATGGCCACTGCATTTGGTGAGTTTTTAGAAATTGCTTCCAATGTCTTCATCGCCTCACTAATCATTTCATCTTGTGAATCAAAAGAACGAACAACTAACCCGATTTCTTTTGCTTCATTAATATCAACATTACGGCCACTATAAATAATTTCTTTAGCGCGATTGCGTCCAATTAACTTTGCTAATCTCTGTGTACCACCAAAGCCTGGAACAAGACCAAGTTTTACTTCAGGCTGCCCAAAAACTGCTGTCTTCGTTGCATAAATAAAGTCACATGCCATGGCCATTTCACAACCACCGCCAAGTGCAAAACCATTTACACAAGCGATTACTGGAATATTTAAACTTTCAAAAAGTAGCGTTACATCTTGCCCAAGAGTTGAGAAGTCATGCCCTTCATCAACTGTCATATCACTCATTTCAGCAATATCTGCACCAGCTATAAAAGCTTTGTCACCAGCTCCAGTAAAGATCATCCCTTTAAGCTCATGACCTTCACTTAGTGAAGATAAAAAATCTTTTAACTCGTGAAGTACTTGTGAGTTAAGTGCATTATATTTCTTTTCACGATTTACTTTTAAAATTCCAATTTCACCGAGCTTTTCAAAAGCAATTGTTTCAAAATTAGTATTCATAAACACCCTTCCCTACTTTGCGACCAAAGCGACCAGCTGTTACATACTTCTTAAGAAGTGGGCATGGACGATACTTTGTATCACCTAGGCCATCATGTAGAACTTCCATAATAGCTAAACATGTATCAAGTCCAATAAAGTCAGCAAGCTCTAGTGGTCCCATTGGCTGGTTACATCCAAGCTTCATAGCATCGTCGATCCCTTTAGCCTCAGCAACTCCTTCGTATAGAGTATAGAAAGCTTCATTGATCATTGGCATAAGGATTCTATTAACAGCAAAGCCTGCTACATCATCTGCACGTACAACTGTTTTACCCATTTTTGTTGCTGCTTCTTCAACAGCATTAATTGTTTCAGCACTTGTTTCAAGCCCAGTGATTGTTTCAACTAACTTCATTACAGGTACTGGATTCATAAAGTGCATTCCAGCAACCTTTTCTGGACGTGAAGTAGCTGCAGCAATTTCAGTAATTGAAATTGAAGATGTATTTGAAGCTAAGATTGCTTCAGGTTTTGCAATCTCATCTAATTGCTTAAAGATTTTGAATTTTATCTCTTTATTTTCAGTAGCTGCTTCAATGAAAAGGTCACAACCTTTAAGATCATTCATTTCTGAAGTTGCACTTAAGTTAGCTAGCGTTGAATCAACAAATGATTGTTCCCACTTACCTTTTGAAACACCTTTTTCTAATTGCTTTTTTATAAAGCTCTGTCCGAACTCAAGGCCTTCAGCTGAGATATCATACATAAAAACTTTATAGTCATTCATAGCGGCAACTTGAGCGATTCCTCGACCCATCTGCCCTGCTCCTATAACGGCAATTTGTTTAATCATTGTGTCTCCTTTGTATTGGCATTCAAAGTACCTAAATTATAAAGGATCGTCCATTAAATTACTATTTCACTCAGATATATCAAACACTTAGACGCCATGAATCATTTAACCATAAAAAGGAGCCAGGTCCATAAATCCTATTGTAGAGATGTGTAATATTCACTTTTCTCTTGCAAAAATGCATTGTGCGGATTATAAAAAGTGACTTATTAATTAGATGTTGAACAAGTTAAACGTAGGAGTCCATTGTGGCAAACCACAAATCTTCAAAGAAAAGAGCTAGACAAGCAATTGTTAGAAACGAAAGAAATACTTCAAAAAGAACTGCTGTAAAAACAGCTGTTAAGAACGTAAGAAATGCTATTGAAGCAGGTAAGAAAGAAGAAGCATCAACTCTTCTAGTTACAGCTCAAAAGCTACTTGGTCGTCTAGCAAAGCACGGTGTTATTAAAACTAACACAGCTGGAAGAAAAACTTCTAGACTAGCAAACCAAATCAACAAGCTTTAATCTTTAATTAGATAGTTTGATATATAAAAAGCGGAGAGCAATCTCCGCTTTTTGTGTTTGTAGCTATATCTTTTAAAATACTAACCTCTTAATTTTTTCTTATAATTTTAGAGGCAGAGGTATTCTCTACGGATTTGATCTCTAAGCCAAAGGTCTTTAGACTTGGCCAGCACCTCAAAATTAATCATCTTCTGCTGAATATCGATTAACTCTTCAAAATCCCACTTCTTAGATGCTAATTGAATTCCCCTATCATACTTACTAAGGGATTTTTTAGTGGCCAAATAACTAGGATCAATAATTTTTGATATATGGCCCTGAAATGAACGGAAGAAATCCATATATAAACTAAAATCATCTTCCACTAATAATAAGTTGAGGTAGAACCTTTTTAAGTTTTGCTGATTAAAAAGATCTGTCTGATCAAAGAAATCTAACTTTCTCACCTTTATAAGCTCTCTGGCTTTTTCAAGAGAGATATTCCCATTTGCATCCACATGGTGAGAAAGAATATGACATGAATTGAAATAATCACCAACATTATCCTGGACTGACTTTTCAATAAAATTCTTCACTTGAGGATTCATTTGAAAACCAAAGTACTTAGCAAAAATATCTAAGTATTGGCCAAAATGCCATGGCTTTGGTGCAGCGATGGACAAAGCATTCATATCTTTAGGAAAAGCTTTAGGGAGGCGCCCTTTCGTTATGAAGATAATTGTGTCTTCAATTAAGTGACGATTATTATTAAATGCTTCAAAAGCATTAGCTTTAATATCCTGAGCATCAATAACAACATAAGGGCCATTAGTCCCAAATAGACCGCCTCCAGCAAGAAGCTCTTGCTCTACAAAGTCGATATTAAACTCATTAGGCCACATCTTCTTTGTCTCACCTTTTAATTTGTCACAAACAATTTTTGAAATAAATTCATCTGGGACAGCTAAATGGTATAGGCCATTTAATTCACTAAGAATTTTTGAAACTTGATCAACGCTATTAATATCAAAACTTTGTTTTTTAGAAGGCATAAAGAAGAACCTCTCTAAAGTCATCACCGAAATCACTTGCTCCATCAGCTAGGGATTTCTTAAAAGTACCTCGGTTCTTTACACTTCTAAGAGGAGCAGCACTGTCAATTCCACCAACTGTATTTTCAATAATATAAGAATCACTTATATCAAAAGTCTTTGAAAAAATGCTACGAGGAAATTGAGAGTGGTCTATTTTATAAAATGATTCATAGAACTGAATTTCATCATTATTTGGCTTCTTAAAGACTGTCACTTGTATCTGAAATTGATAACTTCCAGATGTAGCTAGATAGAAAGCATTTCTATTTCCACCCAATTGATTCTTCTGCTCATCATTCATTAAGGTGTCACCAGTTTCAGTAACTTCTTTCCCCGCTTTTTTTCGACTAGTAATCTCTGCAAGTAAAATTGCATCACTGTCATAATTCTTTCCTGTTCTAACCCTTAAAGAACTAAAAGAAGAAAGAGTTTCAACAATTTCATCAGTATATATTTGAGAAAGACCTGATATTCCAGTGTGATTTTTTACAACAAAAATTGTAATACTATTAACTCCTTGGGCCTCAAATGGGTTATTTGACTCACTGAAACGATACCCTGCACAAGAAGAAAGTAAAATTAAACAAGTTAATACGAAAAACCTCATATTAATAATATGCCTATGATTCAATCAATCGTCTATTACTTTGACTGGTAAGACCTCTTTAATATATGATGCATCTTGTGAAAAAGCTGAAAAATCTCAAAAATTTAAAAGATGTTTTAAAAGATATCGATAGTGACTTCAGTAAAAACGCTGGTGTTGCGAGCGTTTCAAGTTATGGTAGTTATGGTAATAAACAATCTAACTTTAAAGCGAATAAGGCCATTGATCTCTTTGACTTTCTCGAGCTCTCAAGTTCTTGGAATAAGATCGTAGGGCCAAGGCTTTCTCAATTCACTATTCCACTTAAGCTAAAAAATAAATCTCTAACGATTTTAACTTCACATCCAGTTTACGCTCAACAGCTTAAATACATGGAAACAGAAATTATAAAATCAATTGGAAATGTTCTACCTGCAACAAAAGGACAGATTAAGAAAATCTTCTTCCAAGTAGATAATCAATTCTTCCAAAAAAAGAAGTCCGAAGTCGAAAGAAAAGAGATAGTAAAACAAGAAGTTGAAAATCGTCTACATCCACAATCTCCAGAATACAAAGCAATTATGAGAGATGCTCAAGAACAATTTTCAGATATTGAAGATGAAGAGCTCAAAAAGTCATTAACTTCAATATTAATGCAACTTAGAACGAAGAAGTAAGAAAATCGAAAAGCCTTCTGCATCCTCAACCTTCTCTATATAATAGTTCTTAGAAATACCACTTAGTAATTCTTTTAATTGCTCATCTTCTCGACAAACAAAGAATAAAACACCATTTTGACTCAGTAAATTAGCAGCGTGAACGATATAACTCTTAAGCTCATCACCAGAATACTCTCGGCAAGTTCTTTTCTTTTCATTCTCACTAGATCTTCCATGGCCATTTTTAAAATATGGTGGATTCATCACAATAAGGTCAAAGTCTTTTACTGTATTAAATTGAAGAATATTTTCGAAATGAACCTGATATTCAAGGCCATTTATTTCTCTTTTAACTATTTCAATATTACGATGAAGATGAGAGTTGTAATCATCTTGCACTTCAACAAAATGAATCTCTTTTATCGAATTGAGAAGTTCTTCTTCTAGCTTTTGTAAGATCTCGAGTCCAATGACGCCACAACCACAGCAGAGGTCAGCGACCTTATCAACGACAAGCTCATGAAATTCAATATGCTCGGCCACACAATTTGCTAACTCAATTGAATCACGAGAAAAATGATAAAATGAGGGCTGTGAATAATCAGTAATTAATGCCATGAGATTTTAACACTTCTAAAATATTGTCAATATGATTACCTTCTCGAACTACTTGGGCCGTCAATCCTGAGATTAATATGATAGTTGATGAATGCCCACTCGGTTTAAGAAAATCTGAACTTATGAAGTTACTGTCAGGACAATATCGATGCCAAAATTCATTTGCTTCATCAGAGTCGTAAATCGGAGGCTGACCTGTTTTATTTAAACTTGTTGAAGTAATGAATCCAGGAAAGTCCCTAATACACTCATCAATGATCTCATTTTGAATGACTCGAAAACAAATAAAGTCCGTATCATCAAATGGACCTTTAGGAAATTGAAGGGATAAACTCGCCTTTGGCAGTCCCACTGTGATTTCGTATTTGAAAAGGTCATCAAAAAGAGCTGTATAGGATTCTGAACCATGAAAAGTATCAATCAAATTTTGAACATCATTAGTTAATATACTCAAAGGCTTTCTAATTGAAGTTCCCTTCACTTGAGCAATAAGTTCATACGTTTCAATAGAGAATGGATCTCCTCCAATTCCCCAGACAGTATCCGTTGGATAAATGAATAAATCTTTCATAAATCAACCATTAAGTTTTTAATAACTTCTTCGTTTCTTTGTCCAAGATATAACAGCTGATACGCAAGCCAGCTACTCTTTTTTTCTCTTAATTTCTTATTTAGATATGTTCTTTCAATACTAAAGATTGGCCTTTCAAAATACTTATCACGCTTGACCAGCTCTTTTTTAAAAACAGGGTTACGTAATCCAGAAATCAAAGAAATCATTTGATCAAAATTATAATCTTTATACTCACTAGCTATTTTATCGATAATCTTATCTCGGCCACTTCCAACCTTTGGTAGGTTGTATTCAAATAATAGGCCATTATAATCAGATAACTCTTTTACAGCTGGAGTCGCAAAGAACCTCTCTACTAAGCGCTTCTTTTCATTAAAGTTCTCAAGCTCCTGCACCCAAAATGGAGTCATCTTAACTCCATATTTATAACTTGTTATATCAAACTCAAGAGTTGCTCCAAAAGTTTGATTTAAAAGCTGTGTTAACTTTAATCGACTATCACCAGTAGATATATGAGTGAATTTTTTAAAAAACATTAATTTATAAAATTCATCTATACTGGACTCGTTTACCAATTCAAATGTTCTATTAATATATTTTGCATACTTCTGTCTTGAATTTGGAATGATATTTTCATTAATCCAAACAGAATAATTTGTAATATCTCTACCTAATAAGTCGATAATAACAGTGGTTAGCCATTCGTTTTTATTTAACGAAGAAGCGATTATTATTTCTAAAAGTAATTGATGAATATTCTTTCTCTCTAAACTTTTTAAGAAGTTTTGATGAGCTACTTTTTTACTATCAAACTTCATTTTTAAAGCTTCTTCAAACTCCAAAATAGGCTTATCAGAACGAGACTCAACATAAGACTTTATAACGATATCTGGATAAAATAGATGCTGACACTTGGCCTGAAACTCAACCCAAGGCTTCTCGTCACTTTTAAGTTCTGACGTCGTAAAAGCATAAATCAAATTGAACTCAAATTGTGTAATTTTATCACAAGTACTAGGAGGTGTTTTAATAAAGTCCGGTATATACTCGACACCTTCTAATGATAAACTATATGAAACATTCACATAGTTTAGAAAAATCTTTTTTTTTTATCCTGTGATCTAAACTCTTGCGCGTAAACTAAGCTAGTTGGTGTTTTAAATTGAATATCAGAAAACAATTCCTTACCTACAAGCTTTGAATAGAATTTTGAAATAAAGAAAAGAAGAACAATTAATACAGCAATAGCAATATAGACAAAGCTATAATCGTTTTTTCTTTTCTTCTTTTTAGCTTTTGATTTTTTCTTAGCACCTGACTTCTTCTTTTTTGAAGGACGAGGCATTTCGACGGCCTTCATAGGCTCGATATTATCATCTTCAATACTATCTAAATCCGGTGCAGTTGGTGGTTGTTTTTTTTCAGACTTAAGAATCTCTTCTGCTTGAGCAGCTAGTTCATCTTCTTTATTCTTTTCTACTTCTTCAACAAATTGATCAATTTGGCTTACTTGAGAAGCTTCTTGTGCAACTTCCTCAGCAGGTGTACTTTCTGAAACACCGCCAATATCTGGGAAATCGAGATCATCCGATGAAGGAAGGATTACTTCTTCTTCCTCGATATCCATAGCACTTGTTGCTTCGGCTAAACTGATTGATTCGTCATTGGCCACATCTGCCAGTGGTTTTTCTTGAACAATATTAGGCTCACTACTTGGAGCTGCAACTGCTGTATCACTGTAATCAATTGGCTCTGGAAAATCTAAGTCATCTTCAGCAGGAAGTAATATTTCTTCTTCATCATTAATTGTTGTTGAAATATCTGTTGCAGGGTTTTCAGAAGATAATGGTGTTGCAGGGATTTCATCCCCATTTTCTTTAGAGATTTTTTCTACGATACCACTTGTTTTAACAAGTTTTGTTACGCTATTTGCAACTTTCGTCTTGGCCTCTGCTACAGGATTGAAGGTTTGTTCTTCATCTCCATAGAGAAACTTATTTAATAGGTCTTCTTCTTTGACCCAAAACCAGTAACCATTACCGCTACAAATCTCATCCTCTCCAGAGAGGGTTCCATTTTGTACAAACTCGACAACCTTCTGCTTTGAAAGTGGACCGAGTATTTTTTTCGATTCTGTTCTAATTAACCAGTTTCTTTCCGTCATTACTTATTCTTTATAAGAAAATCCCTACTAAGCCTTTTATATCTTCGTCATTAAACTTTAATCCTAAACTATAAACCATACCAGGATCATTAATTAAATCTTCACCCTCAATTTTACCATAAATTACACTCCATAGTTGAAAATCTAATCCGATACGAATATTTGGCCCAATATTATCTCGGTAATCGAAGACCTCAAGGCTTGTAATGGTATTCCAGTCATCAAAATTATAATCAACAGCAAGACCACCATAAGAATCGATAAGTCCTCCACGGAATGTCCAATTGTCGATACGACGTCCTAATTGAAGGTTGAGGAGAACGTCATTGTATTTTCTAACCTTCTCATCCTCAATAGTCGTTGTCCCACCAACAGTTGTTTCTGTAATCTTTCGTCTTTCTGGCCCAAATTCAGAAGTCGTTACACCTACCAGGTAAAAACGGCCAGGGGATGGAAAGATACGAAGTTCAGCAGTTGTATCTGTTTGATCAGTTCTCGTATTTGCACCAGTATAAACCGACAATTGTGTTCGGATACTATCAACTCGTCCAATTACTTTTTGAACACTTGATAGAGTTGACTTAACTTCATCAGCAATCTCTTCTTCAACAAGAAGCTTACCAACTGTTCCCTTCCCATCTTTGATATTTTGAACAAGGTCCTCAAGATCGGCCATCATATTATCAGCTTTCTTAAGAATCTCTTTTACATCTGCAACAGCACTTGCTGGCTCGTTTGCATCTGTCTGGTATGCTATTTGAGCAGTAAAGTCTTCGAGATTATCAATAATTCGTTGAAGTTTTTGATTATTCCTTCCAACGAGATCATTAAGTTTACCTGTTAATTCTTTCGTATTCGTCATCGTCTCCTGAACATCAGCTACGATCTTTTTCATCGCTGGCTCACCACCCTCAGGAACAAAAGACTCTTTAATACTTCCAACAAGAACTTTTACATCTTGCATAACTTCACTTGCATCTTTTAGAAGTGTTTCAATACCTGCTTTTTCTTCTGCTAGAAGCTCTGAACCATCAGGAAGAAGTTCATCATTATTAGCAACGTAAATCTCTAAGTACTTATCACCTAAGAAACCTACTGATCGAATTCTAAGTTTGGAGCCCTTTGTGATCTTAACTCTTTCAAGAACCTCAAAACTAATACGGGCCTTATTTCCAGTTAGTTGAATATCTTTAATTCGTCCCGCATTAATACCAGCAACTTTGATTGGAGTTTTTGGAAAGATACCAGAGGCATCATTAATAGTTGTGTAATAATCATTATAAGCTCCAAAACCAGATTGGTTTGAAGTTACAACTAAGGACATAACAACAACAGCTATCATGGCGGCCAAGGCCATTAAGCCGACTTTAAATTCATTCATATAATTCCTCTTTCCTGGAACTACCTATAAATTAATAAACTCTTGAACCAATGGATGGTCTGAGTTTTTAAAATCATTTGCAGGTAGATACTCAACAATATTACCACGGTTTAAAAAGGCAACGTAGTCGGAAATTTCAAGCGATGCTTTTACGTCGTGCGAAATAATAATTGAGGTTAATCCAATATCTTTATGTAATTTACTTGTTTCTATGATCAAATCGTTGACCATTTTAGTTGTAATAGGATCAAGTCCAGTTGTTGGCTCATCATAGAGCATAAGTTGTGGACTTAGGGCCAGTGCTCTTGCAAGACCTACCCTTTTTCTCATACCACCAGACAATTCACTTGGTAGTTTATCAAAAGAGATCTCCTGAAGACCTACTGACTTTAATAAAGAAGCTGCTTTCTCTTTAATTTCACTTTCATTTAATTTTGTGAATTCAATTAATGGAAAGGCCACATTTTCAATTGTTGTCATTGAATCAAAAAGTGCCGCATATTGAAAAAGCATTCCGTAGTTTTGACGGAATTCACGAAGCTTATCTTCTTGAAGAGTTGATAAGTCTTTTCCCAAAACCTCAATTGATCCAGAAGTTGGATGATGAAGTCCTAGGATATGCTTTAAGAGTGTTGATTTTCCAGCTCCTGAAAAGCCGAGGATTGTAGTAATACTTCCTCGTTTTATATCAAAGTTTAATTCACTTAAAACAGTGTGCTTACCAAAAGTCTTGGTTAAGTTTCTAATTCGTACTGAATGATCATCAAACTCTAACATCTACATCACCTGCACTAAGAAACTTGTTAAAAAATAATCTAAAACTAAAACCGAAATCATTCCCCATACAACAGCGAGGTTTGTCCCCTTACCGACTCCTTGTGCACCTTTTGTGACAGCAAAGCCAAAGTAAGTTCCAATTACTGAAATAACGAAACCAAAGACAGTCGCTTTAATTACACCTTGGAAAATATCTGAGACATACATAAATTGTCCAAGCTTAGACAAGTATATGGCATCATCAATCTGCAAGGCATAGGTTCCGACAATGTATGAGCCAACATTCCCTACTAATAAAAAGAAAACTGATAATAGTGGAACTGATAAAGTACCAGCAATAATTCTTGGAACAGCAAGGTATTGCATACTACTAATACCCATAACTTCAAGAGCATCAATTTGTTCAGTAACTTTCATCGTTCCAATTTGTGCTGCCATAGCAGCCCCTGCTCGACCTGCAACAATTAGCCCTGTTAAAACAGGAGCCAATTCCTTTGCTAAAGAAATTGCAACAACTGGACCAACAAGAGAATCAACATTGATTAACTTAAAGCCAAAGTATGTTTGATAGGCCATAACCATTCCCGTGAATGCACCGGCCAAGAAAATAATAAATAGACTTTTGTTTCCGACAAATTCCATTTGTTCAAAAAATAATTTGAAACGATACGGCCTCTTCGTTAACCAGTAAAAAAAGTTCACAATGAACTTCATCACTTTGCCAAGACCTGCCAAATTGAAAATAACTAATTTTCCTATATTTTCATTAAAGGAAACAAATGTTCTAAGTAAAAGATTCATTACTTAAATTCTAATGGAAAAAGAATGAAACTGCTACTTACTGTCGATATATTTTGGGAATTCTTTCAGTTAAGTGAATGAACACTTCGTAAGGAATAGTCTTTGATTCGACACATATATTAGAAAAGTTTTGACCATTTTGATCCCATACGACAAACCTTTCTCCATTTTTGATTGTTAAGTTTGTGTTAGGAAACAAAATCTGTGCCATATCCATATTAACTCGCCCTACAATTTGCCCTTCATACTCTCCATGATTAAGGTGAACATTTTGATAGCGAGTTGAAAAACCATCACCATATCCTAGAGCAAAAACTCCTACTGTACCTGCTGATGGGCATGGGGTTGCTCCATAGCCTATAGGCGTACCTCGATCAACTTGGAAACTATCAATAAAGGTTGTCTCAAGTTTAGAGATCAACTTTCCTTTCCAGCAACTCAACTTATTATACTGAGGCAACAAAGAAGACGGGCCATACATCATTAATCCTGCACGAACATGAGACTCTTCAAGTCCAACCTTTTGCTCAATTGCACCAGAGTTTGCAATTGATGATTTATGAATTTCAATTCCAGAACTATTGATTTGAGACTTTAATTCTTTCCAATTCTCTTTTTGAGTTAGATTTCTCTTATTTTTTTGCATTGATAAGCTTGAGCTCGAAAAGTGGGTCATCAAATGATAAATACTTGATCGGCCATGCTTTTTGATTGTTTGAATCGCATAATCAATTCGATCCATTTTTATTCCGAGTCGATTCATTCCCGTATTAAATTTTAAACAAAGTGGGAAGTAGCGAAATTCCTCATGAGACAAGAAGAACTCTAAGTTTGTTTCATTTGAAATAACTGGGATAATTCGATTATTTAAATAAATATCTGCTGCTTCTTGAAGGTCTAGGTTCACATCAGAAAAGACATAAACTTCAAACTCTCCATTTGGAATTTCTTCACGAAGCCTAAGAGCCTCTCCAATACTGGCACAGCCAAACTCTTTTATGCCAAGCTCATAATAAGCAAACTTAACAACTGGCACCAGTCCATGTCCATAGGCATTGGCCTTGACCATAAAGAGAGTTTCATTATTAGGACAAATTTCTTTTAAAAGTTGATAGTTTTGCGCAAGAGTGGAGACATTAACCTCCATACTACTTTTTATTCTCATAAGGTACTATCTTGAAACGCTCTTTTTCCTCTCAACTTTCGTGATGTCGTCACCATTGAATACCCAGAGTAAGGAATTTCAGAAACATTTAGCTGCATTGATAGAATAAGACTCTTATCTTTTCCGCTAAAATACTTTCCTAATCTTATATTCTTACAAAGGTCTTGAGCGGCTGCATAACTTTCATCAAAAAAGTCATTTTCCACATCCAGTACAATTGATTCAAAAGAGATATTGTAAATATTGCCAATACTAGTGATTTGAGAAAGATAAACTTTCATATCTTTCCAAAATGTATTCCAGTCAAATGAGAAGTCTGATCTTAACTCCATTAGATCTGTAATTTCAGAAGTATCAATCGATATTAAATTCCTTCCATGACTAACTTCAGAGATATTTGATAATAATTCAAATGGCCCTTTAGCCTGTGCGATAGAAGAAACATGAGTTAATGAATTCTTTATTTGAGAATAAATCCCACTTAAAAGTGTTTCTATGACCTGCCAATTAAAGTTAAATAAATAATCGCGATCAACTTCAAGTGCTACAACACTAGTTGTATCGACACCATTTTCCGATAATTCTAAGGTAACAACAGGATTGTGAACTAGGTTAGAAACAATATTCTTCACCATATTCATTCCATTTTCATTAACGCCTTTAAGTTTAATATGACCAAGCCAAACCTCAGGAACTTCAATAGACTTATGCCCATCATGCTTTAAAGGTGAAAGTTTATTGGTCTTTTGATTTAATTCAAAAATTGTATAACCTGAGACAAACTCTAAAGGTTCAAAAACATTTGTTATAAGTGAAGTTAAATCATTTTCTTCTCTATTAAAATTAATGCTGTCACAAACTTCAAAGAAGTCTTTCCCATAAAGAGTCTTCGTTCTTTCACTTTCAAGACTCGCAACAAGTGCTTCTTGACGGTGACGGTACTTATCATGAAATGATTCAAGTTGAGCTAATTGTCTCTTTAACGATGTTTGTTGATTGTACTGATTTAGTACATGTCTAATTTGCGCAAGCAAATCTAAATCGCGATATATAATTCCAATATTCTCATTCGTTGCAACTGTCTTCAGTTCTGAATTCGTTGAAACAATGAAAGCTCTCTTAACGGCCTTTAACTCAGATCGATTAAAAAGAAATTGTCCCTCAAATGTCGCATCATTTGCACTTGCTATAACAAGGTCGTATTGCTTTTGTAAGTGAGCGATTAAGAAAGAGTCTACAGTGTCGTATGAGTCGACAACAGTATTAATACTTTTGAAAATTTTTGAAAATGATTTACAGTCATCAATCATTGATGAAAGGATCGCAACTTTTGGACTATTCATTGTCATGGCGCAAAAACTCCTTCTAAGGACATAACATCGCTTAAAATCGTATCAAAAGAGACGTTCTATAGCAATTTTAAGAGGTCCTGGACTGTATTTATTTCAAGAATTTCTTCTTGATTAAGTAAAAGATGACTCTTTTCATAAGTAGGAGCTCTCTTTTTATAGAGATTTTCCATAAACTCGCGGCCATATTTAGCAAGAGGGCGATTTCCATCTTTCTTTAAACGTTGCCAACACTCTTCGAAGTCACATTTTAAATAGACTAATTTTCCACCAATCTCTTCTATAAAATCTGCTACACTCTTTTCATCAAGAGCACCTGCTCCTAATGTAATCATATAGTTATCCTTCATATTTTGATGTAGGAGCTTGAGCATATCAAATTCATCCTTACGAAATTCATCAATACCGATCTCTTGGATATACTCCCCAAGACTGTCGTAGCCAGTCCCCATTCGATTAAAAATCTCTTCATCCAGATCAAATACTTGAAATTCACTATCTTTAGATAGTTTCTCACCAAAAGTTGTTTTGCCGGCTCCAGAAAAGCCCGTTATAAAGATTCTCATACGTAAAAAACTACACGATTCCCACCATAATGTCCTAATTTTCTTGCATTTTGGCCTTACGCAATATACACAGAAGGACATCTAAATTTAGAGGAAATATGCAAATAGTTAATAAAGAAAATAGCTTTCTAAAAGATTCGACAATCCTAATCTCACGAGTTGGAGACGAGTTTGAAACTTACAATCTTACTGATAAAGATTGCACTTGGGTAAAAGAGATTCTTGATGGAATCACAAAAGACTTTGAACCTGAAGTTAAGCCGGAAGGTTTTGAAGGCTTAAGCGTAGAGCTACAACTAAAAAATGCAAGAGACTATACTTTTGGTGAGCACTTAATCGTCAAAGGAAAGGTATCAGGGGCGTATACAGCAACTTGTATCCGCTGCTTAATTGATACACCACAGACTTTTGATTCTGAATTCACAGCTGCATATGTAAATAAGCGCTACGAAGACGATCCTGAGTACGAAGAGGTTGATGAGATTTTTGTAAGTGATGAAATGGCAGATATGTACTTTCATAATCGCGGAAAGGCCGACTTAAAAGAAGCCTTGGCAGAATGTTGCTTTTTGGCAGTAAATCACTACCCTCTACATGACGCAGATTGCAAAGGTCTTTGCCAAATATGTGGTGTTGACCAAAATTCAGAGACTTGCGAGCATGCGAATTAAGAATAGATAAAAACAAGGCCTCTTTTGGCTTGTAAAAATGACGTGAGTGATGTATTTACATAAGCTCATTTATAAAAGAAATAATTTTGTAGTTGAATATAACGGAGTAGAAAATGGCAGTACCTAAGAAGAAGACAAGTGTTTCAAGAAAAGGCCTAAGAAGAGCTGGACAAACACACAAGCTTTACGCGAACAATGTAGTTGTAGCTGATTCAACAACTGGTGAACTTACTAAGAAGGGATGTATCTCTCCTTCAGGTTACTGGAAAGGTAAGCAGATCTTCACTACTAAAGCGGATAGAGAAGAAACAACAGAAGAATAAGATAATTCATTATTTTTCATATAAGAAAGGCCCACTCTTTGAGTGGGCTTTTTGTGTTTTATATCTTTCTAAAGCTAATAAAAATCAGTTTGACCCATCAAACTCTTCTCTTGTATAAAGATAGAAAATATTTAGAGAGAGAACACACATGAATAAAATTTTAATCATTCTAATGATGACAGTTTATGCATCAGCAATGTCACCACTAGATAAGTCACTTGCAACCCTAATTGAAAAGCATCAACTGACATCACTTCCAGAGTCAAAATTACAAAACCAGAATGAGGTTATCCTAGGTTCGAGGCTTTTTGCTGAACTTCAATTAAGTGGAAATAACGACATTACTTGTATGCACTGTCACCATCCAATGCTTGGCACAGGTGATGATCTTCCTTTCTCAATTGGAACAGGTGGAAAAGGCCTAGGAACAGGACGTGTTCAAGATGGTAAGGGTAAAATTATTAAGCGCCACGCACCTACTCTTATAAATCTTGGTTACGATGATATTGTTGATATGTTCTGGGATGGAAGAGTACACTACGATAAATCAAAACAAGAGTTTATGTCTCCAAGTACTGAGCTTAATGCAAGAAAGGACTTATGGAGTAAGTTTAGCGGCTCTCTTGCAGTTCAAGTTATCTTTCCACTACTCTCGCCTGAAGAAATGCTTGGTGAAAATAATGAAATTGCATCACTTGAAGGTGACTTAGAAAAATGGAATGGACTTGTTAAACGACTTTTAAATGGTAAGAAAAATGCCATGTATCAAAATCTCTTTAAGCGCGCCTACCCTCAAGATTATAAAAAGGGAAAAATAGATATCACTCATGTGGCAAATTCTCTTGCAGCTTTTATTACAAGAAACTTCAATGTTGTGAATACACCATATGACCAATACCTTGATGGAGACTTAAATGCCATGAATGATAGCGAGAAGCGCGGATTAAAGGTATTCCTCGATAAAGGAGCATGTATCAATTGCCATAGTGGTCGTCATTTAACAGATTGGGATTATAAATCGATTGGACTACCTGAAATTGGACCGATTGATGCTCAAGCTTCTCTAAACGATAAGGGAAGATATGAAGTAACAGGGGCCAAGGCCGATCAATATAACTTTAGGACACCTCCTCTTAGAAATATTCATCTTTCAGCTCCGTACATGCACAATGGGGTTTACTCAACATTAGAAGAAGTTGTTGATCATTATAATCACACTCGACGAGCTATCAGAAACTACGATGTTTCCGAAACAATTCAGGCCCTTTATGAAGAAAAAATCGTAAAAGATGAAAGTTTTGTTAACAATAAACTTAGATTTCAGTTAATAAGTGATGATGATATTAGACGTCCACTGAATCTGACTGAAAACGAGAAGGCTGACCTCGTTCAATTCCTCAGAACAGGGTTGGCAACAAAGCGTCTCAGAGGGCTATCTGAAGACTTATCAAGTAAACAAACTAAATAATATGAACGAAAGGCCACATCAGTGGCCTTTTTTTGTAAAACCTATACAAAAACACTGCGCATCAATTCATAACGCCCCTTCCCTTCCCCATCATTGCTATACTACCTAAAATAGGGCCAATTTTTATAACCAAGGTTAGGAATTTTAAATGAATACAAAAGTTAAAATTAAAGGAACAGGGATCTACGTTCCTAAAGAAGTTAGAACAAATGTCGACCTCGAAAGCATGGTTGAAACTAGTGATGAATGGATCTTTGAAAGAACAGGTATTCGCCAAAGACATATCTGCTCTACTGAAGGTGGAGAATGGCCAAGTGATATGGCCTATCATGCAACAATGGATGCATTAAAAACAGCTGGAATGGAACCAAATGATATCGACATGATTGTCTTTGCTTCTGTTACACCTGATTACAAACTTCCAAATACAGCATGTATTCTTCAACAAAAACTAGGCATTACTAATAAGTGTGCGGCAATCGATATTGCAGCAGCTTGCTCTGGATTTGTTTACGGAATCAATATGGTCACAGGACTGATAAAAATGGGTGCAATTAAAAATGCACTAATCGTAGGTTCTGAAATGTTATCACGAGAAGTTAACTGGGAAGATCGTAACACTTGTATTCTTTTTGGAGATGGTTGTGGTGTTGCTATTATTGGGGCCAATGAAGATGGTGATGATTCAGATATCCTATCACTTGAGCTTGGTGCCGACGGTTCAGGAAAAGAATTCTTCGACCAACCAGTTGGAGGAGCAATTGATCCAATCACAGCTGAGCACTTAGAAAATAGAACTCACTATATGCAAATGAAAGGAAAAGAAATGTTCCGTGTTGCCACTAGAACACTTGCAGATAATGCAAAGAAAGTTTTAGAAAAAGCAGGAAAGGATCTTGAAGAAGTCGATTGGCTAATTCCTCATCAAGCGAATGTGAGAATTATTGAAACAACAGGAAAACTTTTAGGAATCAATCCTGAAAAAGTTATTATCAATATTGATAAGTATGCCAATACATCTGCGGCCACAGTACCGATTGCAATGCACGAAGCAATTACAGACGGTCGAATTAAGCGCGGACAATTATTATTACTAGATGCATTTGGTGCCGGATTAACAAGCGGTGCTACATTACTAAAATACTAATTAAAAGGTTTATTGATATGAAGAAAGTAGTATTAATCTTCCCTGGTCAGGGATCACAATATGTTGGAATGGGAAAAAGTCTTGAAGGACACCCTTCTTTCGAATTACTAGAAAAAGCAAATAAGACTCTTGGTTATGATCTTTCAAAAATTATGCTTGAAGGTCCTGCTGAAGAGTTAACACTAACTCAAAATACACAGCCAGCAATTCTTACTTATTCAATTGGCCTTTATCAAAAAGCCAAAGAAATTTTAGACGAAGCAGGAATTGAAGTATCATGTGTTCTTGGCCACTCAGTTGGTGAATACCCTGCGCTTGTCGCTGCCGGTACTTTAAGTTTTGAAGACGCACTAAAGTCTGTGCACAATCGTGGAAAATATATGCAAGAAGCCGTTCCAGCAGGAATGGGTAAAATGTATGCTGTCATGAGAGTGCCAGCAGAAATTGTAGAAAAGGCATGTAAAGAAGTTTCATCAGAAGGTAATGAAGTTATGCCAGCAAACTTCAATGAACCTGGTCAAATAGTTATCTCAGGACATGCTGATGCATGTGATAAGGCCGTTGCTTGGATTTCTGAAAACTTTTCTGATCCACATAAGACTGTTGAACTTAAAGTAAGTGCTCCCTTCCATTCAAGCCTGATGAAGCCAGCTCGAGAGAATATGGCAGCATTTTTTAATGACGTAACTTTTAATAAAACGACAATTCCTTATATTGCCAACATCGATGCCAAAAAGTATCAAATTGGTACAGACGGTGACATCGTAAAAGAGAACCTCATTAAGCAAATTGATGGTTCTGTACTATGGACTCAAAGTTTCCAGAGCCTTGATGACGATACTCTTTGTATTGAAGTTGGGCCAGGAAGAGTGCTAATGGGACTTGCTAGAAAGATTAACCGCAATATAAAAGTCATCTCACTTGATAAAGACGGTGCATTTGACGAGCTAAAAGAAGCTTTAAACTCATAGGAGCATATATGATTGCAACTTATAATGACCTTAAAAATAAGAAAGTTCTAATCACTGGTGCTAGCCGTGGTATCGGTTTAGAGATTGCAAAATCTCTTGCAACTCAAGGTGCTCACGTTGTCTTCAATTATCGTGAGGGTAAAGAAGAGGTCGCAAAAGAAGTAGAAGCAAAACTAAAAGAGCTTGGTGCTTCAAATGTAACAGGACTCATGTTTGATCTAAATAACGAAGAACAAATGAAGACTGCAGTAAACGACTTCACAAAAGAATATGGCCCACTTGAGGGGTTAGTAAATAATGCCGGAGTATCAAAAGACAGCCTTATCCTTAGAACGAGAAAAGCAGATCTGGATGCAATTATTGATACAAACCTAAAGGGTGCAATCATGTTAACAAGTATTTGTTCTCGTGGTTTCCTAAAGGCCGAGAATGTATCAATTGTTAATATCAGCTCAATTGTTGGCTTAATGGGTAATATTTCACAAACAGCTTACTCTGCTTCTAAAGCGGGACTAATTGGAGCAACAAAGTCAGTAGCGAAAGAATTAGCTAGCCGCAACATTCGCTGTAACGCAATCTGTCCAGGTTTTATTGAAACTGATATGACTGATTCTCTCGAAGAAAAGGCTAAAGAAGCCTATATTGCTTCAATTCCAACTTCACGCTTTGGGTCAACTGAAGATGTATCAAACCTTGTTTGTTTTCTTCTTAGCCAAGCGTCAGGATATATTACTGGTGAAGTAATTAAAATTGACGGTGGACTTTATATCTAGAAAAATATTAATATACTAAAATTAAAAATTTAACATAACTAATAGAGAGAGATTGAGTTTAAAGCTTAATATTTAATTAGGAGACAAATATGGAACAAAAAGTAATTCAACTAGTAGCGGATCAAACAAAAATCGATATCGCAAAAATCAACGCTTCAACATCATTCGTAGATGATCTAAACCTTGACTCATTAGACATCGTAGAACTTATGATGAAAATGGAAGATGAATTTGATATTCAAATTCCAGAAGAAGATGCAGAAGGTCTTAAGTCTGTTCAAGACGTTGTTAAGTACCTTGAGTCTAAGCAATAATCTAATTTAAATTTTAGATAAAAAGAAAGCCTGCAATTTGCAGGCTTTTTTTATTCTACAATCTTACATGACTTTATTTCATATGTTTTATAGTCGTAATCTATTTTAACTTTTCTATCATTCTTAGTTGATTCTTGAATACACTTTAATTCTTTTTCATTTGCCTTATAAAAAGTTGCACTCTCAATAAAGGAAACAAGAGTTTTTCCATCTTTATTAATAATCTTTGAGACAGTGTACTTTGCACTACTAATACTTGAGGCAAAAACAGAGCTACATAATATTGAAAGAATTAAAAATACCTTGTGCATTATTGTAACCTATTTCCTAAATCAGCTAAAAGAGCTCTCGCGGCAGTAACCCTTTGCTCTTTTGTAAGTCTTGTCTTGTCCTGAGGATGAAATGTACTTCGATCAGAAATCGTAAATGTATTTCGACCAACTGAGACAGCATCTAAACTTGGTGGGAAGCCAACTTGATCGAGGTTCTTTTCATTTACACCCATAAGCCTTAACCACTCATCTGGCTCAACTGGACCATTTGCTACGGCAGGATCAATAATCATTTTTTGTACATGGCCTCGCCCATTATTAACATATACTACTGGAGCAACATGGTAAGACCATGGATGAGGTGAAGATTTTGATTTCAAATATCCAGAGGTCCATGCCTTATCAGCAATGACTCCTTCTTCTTCCATCATATTAACCATAAGTTCAGCTCTGGCATAACAACCATCTGCTGTATAACGCCAAGTTAACTCTTTCATTTTCTTTGCTTTATCAAAGAGCTCTCCTGCTTTTTTCCAAGAGATAACACCACTTGATCGAGGAACAAATTCTTGCGACTCTTTATAACTTTCTGCCGTATAATATGAATCACCATCACGACAGCTATTTTTTGGAAGGAATTTCTTATTAATATACTGACTATTGATAGTGCCGTTAACAACTTCAACAAGATGAACAAAGTCTAAGTTTGCTCTTTCATTATTAGTTTGTACACCAAGGCTAATAATATCGTCTTTAATGTTCTCAGAACAATGCGGAATGATTGTCTTAAGATAATCACTAAAGCGGGCATCTTGAAAACTAAAATAGGCTGTAGGATTACTTTGTAAATTTTGAGGTGCCTTTCTTGCAGCTGTTAAACGAGATGTTTTATAATCGTCATTTAATTCTAGAACTGCACCATTCATTGTTCTTGCTATAGTTATTTGAGAATCACTCTTGGTAAACTTTGCATTACCTCGTGAGTCACGAGTGTAGTTAATTGGCATGAAGATATTTCGAGAAGGATCAAAAATAAAGAAATGATTGTCTCCACACTTTTTAATGGGACACTTTGTACTCATCTCACAATGAATATTTCCATCTTTTTTAGTGTTAACCCATAATAAGTTTGAAGCCTGAGCAACAACTGATTTTAACTTATTTAAGCTATCATCTAAGTCACTATCAAAATCTTCAAGGTCTTCTAAAATATTACTATCTTCTTTTTTAGCAATTTCTATTGCTTGTTCGATTGATTTTTTTCTTTCTGCAATTTCTTGTAACTTTGTAATAGGTGTTGTGAATTCTGAGGTTGCTCTCTCCTCATTAATCTTATCACTTAAACTGTTGTAGTATGTCGGAACACCATTTTCAACGATCTGCTTAACAGCAAATGTTTTTGAAGTCCCACCTTCAGTAACAAGACCTAAAAGATGTCCCCTGCTATTGATTTGAACAATCGCTCTTTTTCCACCGTTTTCACAAACGACAACGGGTACCTTTGAAGGAGCTTTACAATTATCAAAGCTGAGATCATCAGAGAAGACAACTGATGTTGCATGTGAATAAATAGAAAAAATTGACAAAACCAATAGGATAATATTTTTAGTCATAGAGGCATTATCGGGGTAATTACCTAAAAATATTAACTTATTAAGAATTAAATTCGTTATTTCTTATAACTTATTGAAATATCGTTTAAATTTAAACAGAACCCATTGAATTCTGTAAAATTTAAGAGCCTCAAAGACTTGTCAAATGGCCTTCAAAATTATCAAATACTAGGAAAAAATAAGGATATGTATATGACGACAAATAGAAATCGCCGTGTAGTTATAACAGGACTAGGAACAATCTGTGGCCTAGGTAAAAACACAAAAGAAGTATGGAATGGGATTGTTGAAGGAAAGTCAGGAATCTCAGAAGTTGAAAGTTGGCCAGTACCAGATCTTGCAATCAAGATTGCTGGAGAGGTAAAGGACTTCGAACTTTCAGAAGATATAATGGAAGCAAGAGAGGCCAAGAAATATGACCGCTTTATACACTTTGCTCTTCATGCAACAGATGAGGCCTTAAAAGACTCTGGAGTTAATCTTGAAGAGTTTGATAAGTATAAAGTAGGTGCAATCCTTGGTGTAGGAATTGGTGGCTTCCCTATTACAGAACAAACAGCAAGAGCTTTTGTTGAAAAAGGGCCACGACGTATTTCTCCTTTCTTCATTCCAGCTATCATTCCAAATATGGCATCAGGTGTATTAAGTATTAAGCATGGATTTATGGGTGTTAACTACACTGTTTCATCTGCTTGCGCATCTTCATGCCACGCTATTTCAAATGCTGTTGAAGAGATTAGATCTGGCCGTCATGACCTAATGATTACAGGTGGAACTGAAGCAGTAATCTGTAACCTAGGTATGGGTGGTTTCATTAATATGAAGGCATTCTCAAAAAGAGTTGATGAGCCAACAAAAGCATCAAGACCATTTGATATTGATCGTGATGGATTCGTTATGGGAGAAGGTGCTGGGATTCTAGTACTTGAAGATTATGAAAGTGCTGTAAAGCGTGGAGCAACGATTTACGCTGAAGTAGCAGGACATGGAGCAACTTCAGATGCTCACCATATTACAGCTCCTCATCCTGAGGGTGATGGTGCTTATGGTTGTATGAAAAAAGCAATCGAAGACGCAGGAATTTCTCCAGAAGATATCGAATATGTTAATGCACACGGAACTTCGACTCCTCTGGGAGACGTTGCTGAAACTGGTGCTATTAAGCGTGTTCTTGGTGAAGAGCATGCCAAAAAAATCAATGTATCTTCAACAAAGTCAATGACTGGTCACCTTCTTGGTGCAGCTGGTGGTATTGAAACAGTCTTTACAGCGCTTGCGCTACACACTGGAACGATTCCTCCAACTATTAATATCGACAATCAGGACCCGAAGTGCGATCTTAATTACACGGCAAATAAGGCCGTTAAAAAAGATATTAAATATGCGCTTAACAATTCTTTTGGATTCGGTTCGACAAATTCGTCACTCGTATTAAAGAAAGTTTAAAGTCAAAAAGGATTAAGATGTTTCATAAAGACGCCATTAACCTAGAAAAAATGGATGAGGAAATTTTCTCATTAACTAATAAAGAATTAGCAAGACAAGAAGAAGGTCTTGAACTTATTGCTTCTGAAAATTATACATCAAAAGCAGTTATGCAGGCCCAAGGCTCAGTTCTTACAAATAAGTACGCTGAAGGTCTTCCAAAGAAACGCTACTACGGTGGTTGTGAAGTTGTTGATACAGTAGAACAAATTGCAATTGATCGCCTATGTAAAGTCTTTGGTTGTAAATTTGCCAACGTTCAACCACACTCAGGATCAGGTGCTAATATGGCAGCCTACTTTTCTATCATCTCACCTGGTGACAGAATCTTAGGGATGAACCTATCTGAAGGTGGTCACTTAACACATGGTTCACCGGTTAATTTTTCTGGAAAGTATTTTGATGTAAAATTTTACGGACTTAATCCAGAAACTGAAATGATTGACTATGAAGATGTAAGACGTGCAGCTCAAGAACATAAGCCAAATGTAATTGTAGCTGGTGCAAGTGCTTATCCTCGTACAATTGATTTTGCAAAGTTTAGAGAAATTGCTGATGAAGTTGGTGCTTATCTATTAGTTGATATGGCCCATATTGCAGGTCTTGTTGCCGCAGGTCTTCACCCTTCACCATTTCCACACGCTCATATAGTCACATCGACAACACATAAGACGTTAAGAGGTCCACGTGGTGGAATCATTCTTACAAACGATGAAGAGCTAGCAAAGAAAATTAACTTTAATGTCTTCCCAGGAATTCAAGGTGGCCCACTAGAGCATGTTATTGCAGCAAAAGCAGTATCTTTCAAAGAAGCACTTGATCCACAATACAAAGAGTATCAAAAACAAGTTATTACAAATGCACAGGCCCTTGCTAAACAACTAACAGATCTTGGTATGGAATTAGTTTCAGGTGGAACAGATAACCACCTTGTTCTTATGAAAACAGATCCAGCAGGAGTAACTGGTAAAGTGGCAGAAAAGGCCCTTGAGCAAGCAGGTATTACTTGTAATAAGAATATGATTCCAGGTGATACAAGATCACCATTTGTTACTTCAGGTATTCGTCTTGGAACTCCAGCTCTTACAACGAGAGGAATGAAAGAGGACGAAATGAAGAAGATAGGAACTTGGATTGTTGAGGCCCTTAAGAATGCAGAGAATGAAAGTGTTCTTGCAGATATAAAAGGACAGGTCCAAGCTCTTTGCAAAGAATTTCCAGTATACTAATTTCAATACATTAGGGAGCTTTTCAGCTCCCTTTTTCATCTCCTAAATTTATTGTCTTAGCTATCCGATAAGTCTTTCAGTGAGGAAAGATTGATGAGGATTAACATTTCGAAATTACTACTATATTTATCAGCAAGCTCTCTGTTGAGCTCATGTGCTAGTGTCGATCAAATTGAGATGGCCTATGATAATTATCGTAACTCTGTTAGCCGCTACATCGCTTCAGTAAAAGGACAATACCATCCTTCTGAATTTGAGATTAATAAAGATAATCTCTATAAGCTACAAGAAGAAATCGAATTGAATTTAGTTTGGAGAAAGAATTTTGCTAATGCAAAAAAGAAAGAAGATCAAAACTCCTTGAAGTTTATTTCTCCCTACTTTAATCAAAACCAAAAGATTACTGCTAATCTAAATCGCTTTTTGAAGAATATTAACTGGGTAACAGACCCTACAACTCGCTTTGAAATACGCACTGATAAAATTTCATCGATAGAACAACGAAAAGAAATATATTTCGTAGGAAATCGAAAGCTTAAAAGAAAAGAAAGAGATGTCGATTTTGCTATAATCAATCCTTATGATGAAATTGGACAAGATACATTTAAGGCCATAAAAGTCGGTCTCATTGCTAATATTGCGATTTATGAAAATCATCTTTTACTTAAAAGAAAAATTGCAGAGGCAATAAAAATTGAATCCGACCCAACACTTCAAAAAGAGCTTGAACTATATCATGAGAAGTTAGAAGAGAAGTTAAAGAACTCTCCTTCACATATGAAATTAGCAAATCTCTTATCGATGTATCGAGATATCACGATCTTTGAGAAGGCAAAAACAAAATCAAAACTTTCTTACTATATTGACCCTTTAATTGAAGAGACTCTAGTTTATAGTAATGTTCACAAAGAGCTTCACAAGAAAAAGAGATGGAATCAAGAAACTAAAGTGATCCACGACATAGTTGCAAAGATGGCAACGACAGTAGACAAGCGCTTTGCTGTTTACTTTAAGAAGTCTATCAAGTTTGAAAACCCAACTTATGGTGAAGTGACAAAAATTGGTAAGAATGAAAAAGCACATCTACTCTATCAACTAAAACCTATGGATATTATCTTTATTCATAATGAAAATAATTTCAACAATGCTGTTGTTGAAAAGTTTTGGGATAATGTAGGAATCTGGATTGGAAGCTGGGACGATATTGTAAAATTAGGACTTTCCACTCATCCTCTGATCAAAGAGCATCAAGAAAAAATTCAAACGAAAGAGTTAAACTTCCTAGTCTCAACCAGACAAGGGGTTAAACTTAAAAATATGAGCTCGATATTAAATCAAGACGATATTGCTATTGTTAGAAAACGAAGACTTAGCTACGAAGAAACAGTTAAAGGCCTAACTCTTGCCTTTAGCAATCTTGGAAAACCTTATGATTACTCAATGAATCCACAAGATAAAGAGAAAGTATCTTTTGCGCAGCTCGTCTTTGACAGCTTTCCTCAAGTGAATTGGGATAAGTCACATATGTATAAACAAGAAGCAGTTTCTCCGTATAAGATTACACAGCGCACCGGTGAAGAAAAAGACTTCTTCACAGTTCTACTATATCGAAATGGTAAAGAAGTTCTAGAAGACCTTGAGGAAAATTTTCGAACCATTTCCTCTCAAAACTAAAATGGGAATATGCAATGCATCTCAATTATGATAGAAATAATTATGTATTGCCCAAATTGCCAAACACCAAACACTAAAGTTATCGATTCGCGTCATCTTTCGGATGGACTTGCTGTTCGCCGTAGACGTTCGTGCCCAAAGTGTGATTTTCGCTACACGACTTATGAGAAGCTTCAGCTTCAAGTTCCGGCCATTGTTAAAAATGACAAAAGACGTGAGCCATATAATCGTGAAAAGATCTCAAAAGGTATCAATAAGGCATGTCAAAAAAGACCTTTAACAACAGCACAAATTAACCGATTAATTGATGATGTTGAAATGACTTTATCTCAAAAGAATAATACTGAAGTTGTGGCCAAGGTTGTTGGTGAAGTTGTGATGGAAAAATTATACGAATTAGACCCTGTTGCCTATGTTCGTTATGCTTCTTTTTATTGGAACTTTAATGACATTGATGGCTTCATTGAAAGTTTACAAAAAAGTATTGGGCAATTTACAAATATAAAAGAAAAGATTTTTATCAATAAGGATATACTAAGTGAAAAACCAAGCATTCAATAATAAATCAGCTGCTAGAAGCTTTGCATTTAAATTCATCTACAAACTCTTTCTTAAAGATTTCAAAAATGATTTAAGTGACTACCAATCTGACCTTGAGAAATTAAAAGTTGATATTGAAGAGTTTGAAGAGTCATATATTAAAGAAGATGATGAACACAGTGATAATGAATTAAATCCAAGTGTTCAAAATTATGGAAATAAGCTTATCACAGGTGTTATCAAAAACTTTGAAAGCATTAAGTCCACAGCTTCGGAGTGTATTCTAAAAAGAAGTTTTGACTCTGTTGATGCTATTGAAAGAGCTATTATCTGCCTTGGTATTTATGAGATTAAATTTGAAGAAACACCAAATAATGTAGCAATCAATGAATATGTAAATCTTGTAAAGAGTTACGGGAAAGAAGACTCTAAGAACTTTGTAAATGGTCTTTTAGACAGAGTGAGTAAGTCTTAACGATATGTCAGTAAAAGAAGAGATCTTCACATTAGTAAACGAAAGAGTAGGAGCAGTGATTTGTCTATATGACCAGTCATCTTCTAACTCTATCGATGTGATTGAGGCAATTAACCATCTGGTTGACGGAACTCTAGAAGAACGAATTCTAAAAAAGAAGAATCAAGACTTAATAAAAGAAGATTATTCTCATTTCTTCTTTTCAAAAAACTTTGGACAGCAACTTAATATCATTTTTAGTCAGATACCAAAGACTCCAACTAAGAATGAAATCAACCAATTTATCTCTATTCTTGATAAGCAATACGATATAGAAAATGAATGTGAAGTTGTAATTATAAAGCCCACTGGAAATTCATTTAAATTTCACCACCCAAGCCTTCAAATTCACCACTTTGAATATTAGCGAATAACCACTTTTGCTTGAGCAAATTTAGACCAGAATCTTTTCTTTTCTTTAAGACTAGTTGTAGGAGCTCGGCGTCCTGTAATCTTTTCTAACGTATCAGATATTTCAGAATGAATATCAGAATACTTCGGTTTTTGAATCATCGATAAAAGTGGACCTTGGGCCTTTTCAAACTTTAGATCTCCAATTGTATTAATAATTTCTTTTACAATATGGGCCCTTTTAGATGACTTTAATTTTTCATTAATATGATAATTTCTCTTATCATAAAGCATTGCCCAAATATTTGGAGCAAGCCCTGTAAGATTAAGCTTCTTTACGTTTTCAAGTGCTTGGTAACGAACAATTAGAGAATTATCTTTTAAAGACTTTTTATAAATATCAGTATATTCAGTTTGTCCTAAAGCGAGTAGAGATTTTAAAGCGGCCATTCGCATTACCCAATTTGGGTGCATTGTGAATTTTGAAATAAATGGTGCCGACTTCTTCCCCATAATTCTTCCAAGTAAGAATGTTGCCATCCAACGATTCTTATCTGGGTACTTATCACTTTTCATGACATTTATAAGGGCCGCAACAGACTTTCCTTTAAGCTTTAAGACTTGTTTCTTAAGCTTATCCATATCTGCTGTTTTCATATTATATTTGAATTGTCTTTCTAGCTTTTGAGTTAGAACAGAACGCTGTGCCTTTTGGTTAACTGCGGCAGTAGTATTTAAACTTGCAAGTATCGTTACAATTAAAAGTAGTTTCTTCAAAAGACATCCTTGTCTGCAAAAAAATTTGCTCTAAATATTATCCTAACATTTTTTCAAATTCGCTTAGTAACTCTTCAGCTGATTTCTGTTCACCTGCTCCATCATCCTTAGCTTCTTCAGGTGCAGCTTCAGCAGCAGGGGCCGCGGCTTCTTCAATAGGTGCCGGCGCTTCTTCAGCAACTGGTTCTGGTGCTGGCTCTGGTGCAGCTTCTGCAATTGGCTCCTCAGGAGTCGGCTGTGGCTGCTCAGGCGCTGGAACTTCTTCAGGTTCTGGAGGAGTCGTAGGCTCTTCTTCAGGAACTGGAACTTCAGCAGGCTCAGGAGTAACATCAATCTCAGGCTCTTCGGCCGGAGTTGGATCGATTTCAGGTTCAGGCTGAGCAGGAGTTGGATCCCCACCAGCTTGAGCAAGTTGAGCTTTTAATTGTTCGTTCTCTTGCTTGAACTTTCTTAGATCGGCAAGATCACCTTCAATCATTTCATATTCTTTAAGACGAGACTGTAGTTCGTCTCTTTCATCTTTAAGAGCATCAATTTCTTCATTAGAGGCAGCCGCAGAATCACCAGCAGCTTTAAGCGCTGCAATTTGTGCCTTAAGGTCTGCGATCTCTGTATTTAACTTTGTGATAATAGCAGCTGACTCTGAATCATCACTACTACCTGCTGCACTTAATTGTGCTTCAAGATCTTTTATAAGAGATTCTTTATTTGCAACTTGCCCTTTTAAGGCAGCTATTTCGGCATTCTTACTTGCAAGCTGGGCCCCATCAACATTACCAGTAGGTAAACTTCCACCTGGAACAACAGATGGTATCCCCTCTCCGGCCTCAAGCCCTCCACCTCTAAATAGAGATGACTTTAACGCATTTGAATTTTGAATTACTGAATCGAGATAGCTCTTTAATACATTTGCTGGAATTTGATGTTGTAATTCCTGCATACGTTTTCTTGTGTAAAACCAGTAAACGACAATGACACAAATTAACAATATAAGAACTGAGAACAAAATATAGAAGACGTTATCACTAACGTACATCATTTCTCTCGATAATCTTGTAATAGTACCAGTCACTTCTTTATTCCTTTTAAATTAGATAAACCTTTGATTATTTTAACATAATCAGCATTATTTAAAAGATATGAAAAAAGAGCAATTATGAACCCATTATTTCCATTTATAAGGTGAGTTTTTTAGTCAGAAACCATTTCACTAAGTTTCTTATAAAGAGGATTTCTGCCAACTATGATTGTCTTAGAAAAAATATTATGATCATGACCATTATACTCAGTTATTTTTGCCCCAGCTTCTAAACAAATGATCTTTCCTGCGGCCACATCCCAAGGAGCAAGCCCCTTCTCCCAAAAACCATCAAAGATTCCTTGGGCCACATAACATAAGTCGATGGCCGCCGAGCCCAATCTTCTCACAGCGGAGATACTTGTCATGACTTTTTTAAACTTACGGAATTCATCATTGAACGGCTTGCCTTTTTCAGTAGCAAAGCCTGTTGCTAATAAGAAACCTTTTGAACGAGATTTATTTTGCTTGAGTCTCTTCTTATCTTTTCCCTTAATAAAGTATGAACCGTTGCCTTTAGTTGCACAATAAGTCTCTTTGCGTTCAGGGATATAGATAACTCCAACAACCGGTTGAAGTTTATATGTTAAGGAGAGGCTAATACAATAATGCTCAAGTCCATGAACAAAATTATTCGTACCATCCAAAGGATCAATAACCCACATATAATCATGGTCTTGATATTCTTTTAAATATTTATAATTGCCTTGATACTTCTTATAAAAGTCTTCTTCGGCCAAAACAGGAATCTCTGGATTTAACTTTTTAAGCTTTTTAATTATATACTCTTCAGAAGCATGGTCTGCTGCAGAGACTGCCCCTTGAGCTTCTTTAATATCAATTTTTAAATTAGCTAAATCTTTTTGATAAGGAGAAAGAATCTTACCTGCTCCCTTTGCTATTGAAATAAGCTGCGCTTCATAAGCTAATAAATCTTTCTTAGTAATCTTCTTCATCCTGTCTCTTCTTTATAACTGCTTCAAGGTCAGAGTCTGAAAGAGGCTCATGTGAAGCCACTGTATAATTCTCAGTTAGCCACATCCCTAAATCAACCATCTTACATTTTTCACTACAAAATGGTCTAAATTCACTTTCATAATAATTAAACTCTTGTGAGCATTCAGGACACTTAACATTCAACTTCTTTGTCACCAAATTTCTCCGTAAAATTCTTTGATCATATCTTTTATCTTACTATCTTCATTATATGCTACTTCACCTATACTTGAAATATGCCTTATGCCATTAAATGAACTCGTCGCAAAACAGCTATCAAATTCATGTAGTTCAGCAGCATGTACTCGCATTTCTTTAAATTCATGGCCTGTTTCACTTAGCATAAATCTTACGCGATCAAGAGTAATTCCATCTAAGACTCCATATTCTGCTGTTGGAGTTATATAAGTATCCCCTTTTTTCAGAATTAGGTTTGACGTGGGAAGCTCCAATAAATACGAATCGTGATCTAGTAAGAGAACATCATCATAACCATTAAAAATGGCCTCTTTTCTTATTTTAAACTGATATTGATAATCGCTACGTTTTAAATAGTCGGGAAAATTTCGATCAGGATAATAACAGTGAGTTGTTAACTTTAAAGGTGTAGTCACCTGTTCTTTTTCTAAGGCCCATATCCAAAACTGAATATCACCAGATAACTCACGATAGAAAGTTATTCTCAAATAAGCATGATCAATGTGGACAAATTCATCTAATATTTGGGCCGTCGCTAATTGTGCTTCATCAATAAGCCCTTTATCAAATTGCTTAGGCCAACAAAACTCGAAGCACTTTTCAAGTCGAGCTCGATGTTGATCCCAAAATATGGCCTTACCTGAGCGAACAAGGGCCGTGGTAAAGAATGAATTCCCCCATAAGTTCCCCTCATTAATAAATGCATCTCTTGCCGATAAACCTTTTCTCGAAAAATAGATTACTTCCTGTGCCATAACTTTCCTTATTGTTATAAAACATGATATCTAAAAATCATGATGACAGATAGTGATAATCAAGAAATTCTAATTATTGGCTTTGGCTCTCAAGCAAAATCTTGGGCAATGAACCTAAGAGACTCAAAGCGAAATATTCATATTGGCCTTCGATCAAATAGCTCTTCTATAGAGCTGGCCAACGAATTAGGCTTTAAGGTTCTTGATATTGAAAATCTTGCACTACCTCAATACGAATTTATCATTATCCTTACACCTGATGATACCCATAAAGAGATTTTAACTTCACTTAAATTTTCTAATAAGAAAAGTAAGCAAAAATTTATTTATGCCCATGGTTACAGTGTTATATACGATGAACTAAGGAAGCTACTTCCCCATCACGAACATATGCTCTTAGCACCGAAGGCCATCGCAAGTGAATTAAGATTTGGTTATGAAACAAAAGCTCCTTTAACTGCTGTTATCAATAGCGATGCTAAATCTAAAGATGCCCTTAAAAACTTGGCCAAAGATTTGGGTATTACTGTCGGTCCAATTGAGAGCAGTTTTAAAGAAGAAACAATTTGTGATTTATTTTCAGAGCAGTCTCTTCTTTGCTCAGTCATTCCACAGGCCGCACGCCTTTCTTTTGAAACTCTTGTAAATAAGGGTCACTCGCCGGAGATTGCATATATCGAATGTTGGCATGAGGTAAAACTCATTGCTGATGCTATGATTAAACACGGGCCAAGTGCTCTTCTTAAATTAATTTCACCTAATGCTTTCATGGGTGGAGAGAGGGCTAAGTCACTGATATTTGATGAAGGGTACCAGCAGAAACTCCATAAAATCTACAATGAAATCGATAATGGCCAATTTGCCCATGAAATTCTTCATAGTGATTTCCAAATGCAACTGAAACAAGCTATAAGTGAGTGGGATAATCTTGAAATTTCCAAAGTTTATCAACGCTTTGGAAAAAAATTGGTTCATGTGAATGAAAAAGTTAACAACGAGAAAAATTAGAAGCTTCAAAGCCGAAAAGACTAAAACTTCACTGCAAGTTCTCACTTGCTATGACTTCCAAACAGCGCAAATGTTAAATGAGACTCAATTAGATATGATTCTCGTTGGCGACAGTCTTGGAAATGTCGTTTTAGGATACGATACAACTGTTGAAGTAAGCTTAGAAGAAATGGCAATCTTTGGAGCGGCCGTTAAAAGAGGTGCTCCTAATAAATTCGTCATTGTCGATATGCCTTTTGGTTCTTATTCTACTTTTAATAAGGCCATTGAAAATGCGACCAAGATTTATCAACAAACAAAAGCTGAAGCCTTAAAACTTGAAGGCGCCTTCCCTCATCAACTTGAGATTATCACCCGCTTAACTCAAAGTGGAATTCCTGTAATGGGACATATCGGTTTAACTCCTCAAAGTGTTCATCAACAAGGTGGATACTATACTCATGGTAAGACTGATGCCGATAAAGAAAGACTTTTAAAAGAGGCAAAAGACTTAGAAGCTGCCGGATGTTTTTCCCTAGTACTTGAGTGTGTAACAGAAGAGATTGCAAATCTTATTACAAAAGAGATTTCAATTCCAACAATTGGCATTGGTGCAGGCAACGGTACAGATGGACAGGTTCTCGTAATCAACGACCTTTTAAAGATGGGTCCAGGAAAGTACCCTAATTTCTGTAAGCCAATTGCAAATTTTTACGACTTAAAGCTAGAGCTTGTTTCAAAGTATATTCAGGATAAGAAAATTCCTCAAGGAATTGATAATGCCGACTTACACCATTGATAGTGGCAACACATTTATTAAAGTAGCGAAGTTTGAAAATAATATTCTTTCAAAGATCACTCGCTATACGCCAGAAGACTTTAATCCAACATTTCAAAAAGATGAAAAAATTATTTTTTCAAATGTATCCAAAAATATTATCCACAAATTACCATCGTCTGCCATAGCTGCAGCTGAGCTAATAGAAGACTTCAAGTCTACTTATGATCAATCAACATTTGGTGTGGATCGAAAAATCATTTCACATTATCTTCAAAAGAAGTTTCCAAATGAAAATATTCTCATTATCGATGCGGGTAGTTTTATTACTTTTGACTATATAGAGAGTGGAATCCATCGAGGCGGGCCCATCTACCTTGGACTTGGGAATTACCTCAAAGCTTATCCGGCATTTTCACAAAATCTTCCTCTAGTTGATAATGTAAAAGCAGGAGAATGTGCAAATACGAAAGAGGCCATTAGCACAGCATTCACTCAATATCTTTCAATGATTAAAAATGAAATTCAGAAATTTCAGACTGATCAAGTTATCGTAACCGGTGGTGACGCTAGAAACTTTCAAGACTGTGCAGATGAACAAGGCGATCTAATGCACCATGCTCTCTTTGAACTTAGCAGGGATTTCGATAGCTCGGTACTTCTTCCCATTACTTAGTCGGATCCAGTAACCTTCTTGCACTTCACCATCAATAACAATATTAATTGGCTTCATTGATACAATGTGATCATAGTTTATATAAATTGGCTCACAAGTATCTCCCAATGCTTGAACGTCGCGTTGTGAAATAATCGAAAACTTACCAAATTTCATATACTTACCTTTGTTACATCGTTTCAAATTCAATGGCCTAAACCCTTTAAAACATATATAAGGGAGTCTCAGGGTATTAACAACCATAAAGTTAACTATATGAAAATATTAGTAGGTGTATGTGGTTCAGTTTCCGCTTACAGGTCAATTGAGTTTGTCAGAGGACTTGTTAAGGCCGGCCACCAAGTAAAAGTCATTTTAACAAATGGAGCAAAGGAATTTGTTTGCCCAAACCTATACTCATACCTTGGCGCCCAAGAAGTTTACGAAGCTAATGCTGACTTTAGCGGCAGTATTGAGTCAAAGAGTGTACTTCATATAGAATTAGCAAAGTGGGCCGACAAGCTCCATATCTACCCGGCCAGTGCCAATACGATAGCCAAGCTTGCCATGGGTCAGGCCAATGACCTACTTAGTAGTGTCTTCCTCGCAGGATGGGATAAGTTTCAAACAATTATTTACCCGGCCATGAACACTTCGATGTGGACCAATCCAATTACCCAAGAAAATATTGATTTAATAAATCGTCTTGATAAGCATGATCATATCTATATATATCCACCACAGAGTGGAACACTCGCCTGCGGTGATACTGGTAGTGGAAAAATTCCCGATGTAGAAGAAGTGCTAACAAATTACGATGCCATAAACCTTGGTATCACTGATAACTCTCCTCATGTTGTCATTACAGCAGGTGCAACAGTTGCTCCAATTGATCCTGTTCGTTTTGTGACGAATCCTTCATCAGGAAAGACAGGACTTGAGATAGCAAAACAATCCCTTCGCCTTGGCAATCGCACCACAGTTCTTTTAGGAGAAAATTCATGCGATGGCTTTAAGCACCTAGCAAAACTTCCAGGAGTTAAAATCATTAAGGTTCGTACAACGGATGAGATGTATGAAGCAGTGAAATCTCTTGAGAATCGTTTTGATACATATATTTCAACTGCCGCTATTAGTGATCTTAAATTTAAAACCGCTGGTGACAAGTTAAAGAAAGACACTCTCTCAAATTCACTTGAATTTGAAAAAGCACAAGATATTCTAAGCTATGTAGTTTCAAATCAAAGTCCTTCTCAATGTATTGTTGGATTTGCAGCTGAGACACAAATGACTAAAGAAGTCTTGGAAAGCAAATATAATCGTAAACCAACAAAGCTATTAATAGGTACTCATGTAAATAGTGGACTTTGTGATAAGGCCCGCCAAGGATTTGGCAATGATAGTGCAACATATACGATTCTTGAAAATGGAAAAGTTGCTTTTGAAGGAGAACTTTCAAAGCTTCAATTGGCCAAAGAAATATTTGAGAGGATTAAATAGTGAAAGTTATCACAAAACGTAATGAACTTATTAACACAATGAAGGAAGTTTCCCACCAAAGTCTTGGACTTGTTCCAACAATGGGAAATCTTCATGCTGGACACATGAGCTTACTTGAAAGTGCTCTTAATGACTGTCAGCAAGTTGTTCTAACAATTTTTGTTAACCCAAAACAATTTAGTGCAAATGAAGACCTCTCAACATACCCAAGAACTCCTCAGGAAGATCTCGATAAGATAAAAGAAACTGCGGGCAATCGTGCTAACGATATTATCGTTTTCATGCCAGAGGGTAATACCGAAGTTTATCCTCCAGGATTCAATACAACGATTAGTGTTTCTGGAATAACTGAAAAGCTTTGTGGAAAGAGTCGTCCAACTCATTTTGCAGGAGTGACAACTGTAGTCTACCAATTATTTACTCTAATAAATCCTGCTCGTGCTTACTTTGGACAAAAAGATTACCAACAAGTATGTGTTATTCGTAAGATGGCACAGGACTTAAATTTAAATATCGATATTAAAACCGTACCAATTATAAGAGAAGAATCGGGACTTGCCCTCTCTTCACGAAATGGTTACTTATCAAACGAAGAAAAAGAAATCGCTCTAAATCTTCCTACTAAATTAGAAGTTATTGAATCTCTTTTAAAGTTCAATACTTGGGTAGACGCTGGAGCACAATTAAATGAAATACTAGAATCAACACTAAGTGATAAGGCCTGGGACTATCTAGATATTCTAGATAGCAAGACTCTTGAAGATGTTGATCAAAATACAAAAGAAGTTGTTATCGCTGGAGCTTATTTTGTTGGAGATCGTCCAACGAGAATCATCGATAACCGACTAGTGGAAATTACATATGCTTGATAATGAATTTTATATCTCACGTGAGGCAAAGGCCTCCCTTGTCTCTTTAATTTGTCCTAAGTTTAAAGAACATGCGACAGAAAAAGACACTCTTCGAAGTTTAGAAGAGCTTCGAGAGCTAATGCGCACTTTAAATATTGAAACAGGTGAACAGTATATTCAAAATAAGAAGACTGTTGATGCTGGAACGATTTTAGGAACAGGAAAGCTTGAAGAAATTGCAGCAGCGGCAAAGGCCGAAGGCTCATCTCTACTCGTTTTTGACTGTGAGTTAACTTCTTCGCAAATTAGAAATATCAAGAAGCTGACAGGGCTATCTGTCGTTGATCGTTGCCACATTATTCTTGAGATCTTCTCAGAGCACGCAAGAACAAAAGAAGCACGTATTCAAATTGAAATTGCTCGTCTTCAATATATTCTTCCACGACTGGCCGGATTCTGGTCACACCTTGGCCGTCAAAAAGGTGGTATTGGTGTCCGCGGTGGTGAGGGTGAGCAACAAATTGAGCTTGACCGTCGTATTATTCGCGAAAGAATTGAGTTCTATAAACGCGAACTTAAAGAAGTTGAAAAGTCTCGTATTGAACAAAAGAAGCGCAGGTCAAAAAAAGCAATTACGACAGCACTCGTTGGATACACCAATGCAGGTAAGTCTTCTTTAATGAATCGCCTATGTCGTGTTGATGTACTTGAAGAAGACAAGCTCTTTGCAACACTTGACTCAACTTTTAGGATGTTAAATCCAGATACAAAACCGCCAATGATCCTTATCGATACGGTTGGTTTCTTATCAAACCTACCAAATACTCTAATTGATGGTTTTAAAACAACTCTTGAATCTGCTCTTGAAGCTGATCTTCTTATGATTGTTTGTGATATTAGTGACCCAAATTACGAAAAACATCTTGAAGTTACTAACAATGTTCTTAAAGAACTAGGGCTTGAAGACAAAGAACGTATCATTATCTTTAATAAGAAAGATAAATTAAATGATAAAATAGCTGAAAATATTATTAAGAGAAAGCATCCAAATAGCTTCGTAATTTCAAGTTTTGATAAAGCTGACATTGATAATTTACGCCAATATGTCGTAGATTACTTCTTAGAAAAACAAAATAATTACGACCTATTTATTCCTTATGATGCTGGAGCTGCCCATTCAATCGTTGTTTCAAAAACTAACGTAATTAAGACAACTAATCATGAAAAAGGGATCTATTATCAAGTTAAAGTACCTGACTTTATTTATAATCCATTAGGTTTACAAAAATTTGAGCTTGGGCCACACGACCCTCTTCTTAAAGAAATCTAAATTTAATCTTAAATAATCCGACAAGCGAGTATGAAGAAAATTATACTCGCATTAATATTTAGCTTTATAGCATCGACAGCTTCTGCTGGAATAACAACAATCGACGTAGAATCATATCATCGAACTGATATGGACTTTATGTTCTTAATCAAGAATAAGAAATACGATAAAATTGTTCTTGATTGCCAAGGCTTTATTAATGGCCTCAATATGTATAGTACAAGAGGGCATGATATCTTCACTCTTCCAGGCTATGGACATTGTATAGCAATCCATAACGAGATAATCAAAAATATCAAGGCCAAGAAGAGCTCATGCCTTGCTATTAATGATTCAGAAGGTAAAGTACTAGTTCTTGATAGCAAGTGCCCTGCTCAACCTTAAGAGCTAGGCCAATCGCTTAATTAAGTGGTAGCCAAATTGCGTTCTAACGATTGGTGACATTTCACCAACCTCAAGAGAAAATGCAGCTTTTTCAAATGGTGCCACCATCATTCCCTTTCCAAACTCACCAAGATCTCCACCTTGTTGCCCAGAAGGACAATTCGAATAATCTTTTGCAAGCTCTTCGAAGCTCTTCCCCTCTTGCATCTTTTTTAATAAGTCTTTTGCTTCAAATTCTTGATCCACCAATATGTGGGCACAACGAATCTTGCTCATGTTATTTCCTTTGAATAGATTTTTTAAGAATGAAATCGCCAATAGTATGTTCCTATTATTACAAGTAAGATAACGGCCAGTCCCAGCCACATGTAAAACTCATCCTTCTCCATTGAAGTCTCCACAAATACGATCGAGATTAGACATGAGATTTGCAATATCAAGAGGTGCTTGAATGACGCGCTTTGCGCCTTCTTCTCCCTTAGTTACGAGCTCTACAACTGGAATTTTTTCACAAAATTCAGCTTCGATTTTCTTAATTGTTTCAGCTGAAATTGTTGAAATATCGACGAGAATGACTTCAGGCACAATATCTCGGATAAAATGGAAAGCATCATCTTCATTTGAAAGCGTAAAAAACTCTCCTCCAACCTCTTTGCCTAAAGCCTCTATAGCAGTGATCATCATTTGGTTGTCGGATAGAAAGAATAGTTTTTTAATTTTCACGTTTAGGTCCTGATATGTTACATTAAAACAATAATCGAAATGGAGATCTTATGTCGAGTCGCATTAAAATTATTGATAACTTATCTAATTCTACCCTATATGAGTTTTCAATGGAAGACGCAGACCGTGCATATGAGAAGTCAGAGGAACTTGAGGAAATGGGGCTTGATATAAAGCTTATTATCCCTTCAGTTTCAGAAACACTCATTAAATCTCTAGGTGCAAATGCTGATAAAATTGAAAAACTCAAAGAAATGATGGATGAAGAAATTGCATCCCATATCGAAGAAGAAGGTAGTTGCTCAATTTGTCTTCCCGATGGAAAGATTCATCAATAAGAGCTAAAACTCTTCGTTCATCAAGGCTTCCATCTTCTTATTTGATTCTTGAAGTACCTTTAAAGACTCCATTGCCTTTTGAAGTTCAGGACTATCTTGAACGGCCTTCTTGATATCTTCCTGTGAAATTTGCTGTCCCGTTTTCTGACTTGCTTCCTGTATAGACCTTTGAAAGACCTTGTCCATATCATCCTTTGAACTTAAACTCTCACTACTGCTGTCATCTGCAGAACTTACACTCTCACTACTGCTATCATCCTGAGATTCATTAGTAGTTTCCGTGTTAGAAATTACAGAAGGACCAAGAGGGAGATAAAGCCCTCCTAAAACACCACAATCAGAGATCTTATTCTCATTATCAACATACATATCAATCTCAAAACTCTTATTTAGTTTTTTCGCTCCATAGGAAGTATTATTTATTCGCGTAAGCTCAACGTTTAAGACGGCCTCACCGCGGTGAAGTTCGCGATCTTCAATCTTATTAACAAATAGATCACTTATATACATCGATGAAAGAATATAGTTAGTAGCGGCCACTTTTTCTTCAAGAGAATACTTTGCTTCACCATCAGGTCTTAAAATCTTTTCTACTATTAATCGATTCTCTAAGCGGCCAAGCTTCTCAAAAGTTCTTTTACAAGTTCCAGGCTTCCCCATATAGGCCTTCATCCCCTGAAAGTAGTTATTTAACTCGGTTTTATTGATATTTGTCTTTGTCGATTTAATCTGATTTTGCTGATATTTCATAAACGCTAAAGCTAAGAAACCCAAAAGTCCCGCAGCAATAACTATTTCCATTAAGGTAAAACCATTCTCATTTTTCGTAAATTTAAGCATGGGTATATTTTAGTGGATAAATGGATTTTATGGTAGTAGGTATTTCATGTAGTTTCGGGAACTTGTACAAAAAAGGCCACCTTTCGGTGGCCTTATATATCTATTTTATCTTAGATATTTTTTGCTCATCCTGCGGCAAAAGTGCCCCAACGGGCAGTTTTGAAGCAGAGATGGATGTGATTCAAGAATCAAAGAGCGAAGCTCGCGTGATTCGGTTGTTTACCACAAACAAAAAAGGCCACCTTTCGGTGGCCTTATATATCTATTTTATCTTAGATATTTTTTGCTAACTTTAGCGAAGCTAAAGTGTCGCTTTCTGCTCGCCAACTTTCCCATTGCTCCTGAGGCGAACCGCTCGGGCTTGAACCCTCGCTCTCGGCATCAGTCTCTAGCTAAAGAGATGGGGAGCTGGCATAGCGTCCAATAGTTTGCCCTTGGGCAAACAATGACGCTATTCCTCATTTCCTAGGTTGAAACCCTTAAGAACGTCACCAAGAGTTGCAGACTTAACTACATCTTGTTGCATTCCTTGAGTATCAGAGTTTAGAGCAGACTTGATAGAAAGAGCAATTTTCTTCGCATCTTTATCAAGAGAGATAACCATAGCCTTAACTACGTCACCTTTCTTAACTACGTCTTCTGGCTTCTCAACTCTATCTTCAGATAGTTCAGAGATGTGAACTAGACCTTCAATACCAGTTTCAAGTTCAACGAAAGCACCAAAATCAGTTACTCTAACGATTTGAGCTTCAACGATTGTACCAACTGGAAGTCTTGTTTCAATCTTCTTCCAAGGATCTTCTTTAAGTTGTTTAACACCTAGACAGAATTTTTGGTTTTCTTTATCAACTGAAACTACAGCAGCTTCAATCTCGTCACCAACATTGTATTCTTCGTTTAGGTTGATATTCTTCTTAGTCCAAGAGAAATCAGATACGTGAATTAGTGCATCTACTTCTTCTCCAAGGTCAACGAAGATTCCAAATTCAACAATTGATTTGATTTTTCCGTTAACTTTTGAACCAACAGGGAACTTAGCTTCTAGAGCATCCCATGGGTTTTCTTGAAGTTGCTTGATACCAAGAGAGATTCTCTTGTTTTCTACATCTACTTCTAGAACCTGAGCTTCAACAATTTCACCTACAGTGAAGTGCTTAGTTGGGTTCTTGATAGAGTTTGTCCATGACATTTCAGAAACGTGGATTAGACCTTCGATTCCGTCATCAAGTTCAATGAAGATACCGTAATCTTTAACAGATACGATTTCACCTTTAACTTTAGTTCCTGCAACGTATTTCTCGTTAGCAGTTTCCCATGGATTATCTTGAACTTGCTTAAGACCAAGAGATACTCTTTCTTTTTCTTTATCAAACTTAAGAATCTTAACTTCGATTTCGTCACCAAGAGTTAGGATATTAGATGGGTGCTTAACACGTCCCCATGACATATCAGTGATGTGTAGAAGACCGTCAATTCCACCTAGATCGATGAATGCACCGTAATCAGTGATGTTTTTAACGATACCCTTAACAACCATTCCTTCTTCAATTTGAGAAAGAACTTCACCACGTAGCTTACCTCTTTCTTCTTGAAGAATAGCTCTTCTAGAAAGAACGATGTTTCCACGTTTCTTGTTGAATTTAATAACTTTGAATTCCATCTTTTTACCGATGTACTTATCAAGGTTTCTAGTAGGTCTAACATCAATTTGTGAACCTGGTAAGAATGCCTTAACACCGATATCAACAGAAAGACCACCCTTAACTTTTGCAACAACAGTACCAGTAACTGGAGTACCATCTTCACAAGCTTCAGAAATTTTATCCCAAGCTTTAAGGATTTGAGCTTTGTCCATTGAAAGAACAAGGTTTCCTAGGTGTGACTCTAGCTTATCTAAATAAACTTCAATTTCGTCACCCATAGATACTTTTAGAGAACCATCGTAGTTAGTGAATTCTCTTTTTGGAACTAGTCCTTCTTGCTTGTAACCAATGTCAACAAGAACATAGTCTGGTGAAATGTTAACAACTTTACCCTTGAAAACTTCACCTTCTGTGAAAGTTGGAGTTTCTGTCGAATCTAATAGTTTCGAAAACTCTGTCTCTTCCTTTGTCTCGATGTCTTCACCAAGAACAACTTCGTAATCTTGCATCCAAGATTGTTTTAGATTGTTTAAATCTGTCATAATTTACCTCACGGCAGACAACTGAAAGTGTCCAATCAGCGTCTTAATTTTGATATCTAAAGGCAAAGCCTTTAGCGCAAATCTCTTCTACTGAAGACAATTTACATTTTTTGATTTTGCGCATCTTATGATTTTTGGGACTCTACGTCAACAATAAAACCTATTAATTATAGAATCTTATACGTTTATTAAGGTGCTTTTCGTAGAGTTTGAATAAATTGTATTTATAGCCATCAATACCGTGCTCATTCCATAATTCATCACGAGAATTAAAACACGCCTGCTTATACTCTTTATTCTTTAAGACGATCTCTTTCACCTTGGATCTAAGCTCTCTTGCATCTCCTTGTCGATAAGTTTCAAGGGAGCCATGATAAATTCGATGAAGTTCCTGAGTTGTGGCATTACGCGGCACAACAGTTGGAATTCCTTTTAAGATGGCCAAGAGTGCATAATCTTCAATTGGTGACTTTGAAGTATATGATATCCAAATATCAGAGCGTACATTGTAAATATCATCGGCCTCATGAAACTCGACATAATTCTCAAGCTTATATTCTGCAATTTTTTCCTGAAGCGGCTTATAAAGTATATTTCTTTTCCATTTACGATTAGAGAAAATATGTAATTTAAAGCGCTTTGGCATTGTGCTGTCGAGATTTAAGGCCCATAAACTTTCAAGACAGACAGTTAAGTCATTTAATTCAACTTCATGATCATTAACCCAGCAAGATAAGTGTGTTAGGCTTTCCTCATCGAAAGTATACTTCTGATCAAAGTTAATTTTATCGACACCAAGACCTGAAGAATAAATCTTTCTTACGGGAACATCCATATGAGCATTGATTGACTCTATCATCTCTCTAAAAGGAATGAAGATCAGATCGATCCTTTTAATTAATGGACGATACCAGAACTGCTTGTAAAACTTCTTCATTTCAAAATTAATTGTAAAGAATAAGGCAGTGAGGTTTCTCTTTCTTAAATAAGAGGCTAAAGGCCAAAGAAAGTTTAATTGATAGCAGTGAACAATATTAATATCGTATCTTTTGATGATACCTCTAAGTTTATTTAACTTATACCAATTCCAGACACGAAGCTTTGTTGTCCCTGTATGAAAAATACAATCAATCCCCGCCTTCTTACATTCACGATGTAGAAACGAGTCTTTTAAACAGTATAGAAAAATATTATGCCCAATTTCTTTTAGCAGTAAGCAATCTCTAATGAGCATTCTCTCTCTAGAGCCAGAGTTATACGTAGGTGATACGTAGAGAATATTTTGTTGTTTTCTAAAGATATTAATCATCATTATTTCTTATATTCACCTTTCTTATGACTAATAAGCTCACCTTTTACAGCACCTATTTTAATTTTAGCGGCAAATTTTAGAAGCATTCGACTCTCATCAGTTGAGAACCAAAAGTTAATATCTCCAGACTTTTTCAAAACACCAGGAAACTGAGTTTGTGCTGTTATTCGATAAGCCTGAAACTTCTTATTCATGACTTCGACTTCTTCTACATTATCCACTTCTGCTTTTAAGATCCAAACCTTCCCTCTTGTTACAATTGGGAATTCAAATTTTGAACCAATTTTCATTGGTAGCCCGCGCAGGAAATATAATGCAGAGAAAGAGTCAGTAAAATAACGTGGTAAGTATTCTTGAATTTTTTTATTCTTAGTCTTTCCATCTTTTAAGCGATGATAAAAGAAATAAGTCTTTAACTTATCATGATCAAATAATTGTAGATCATCAACAAGCTGACCAGACTCTCTTTGCTTCATTTCATACTTAAGAGGTGAAAAGCCACCTTTTTCAATATCAACATAAACATCGAGTGTATCTTTTAACTTATAAATACCTTCAAAGTATTCTGCAGATTCTAAAAGCCCATTAACATGGAGAACTTCTTTACCACCCATTGTCGCCATTGGCATTGTTCTAATGGTTGCTGTGCCTGCTTTAAAAATTGACCACCCAATTTCAAACTTAAATTCTTCTCCAATTAAATACATTGGACGATAAGACTTCCAATACTCTTTAGACTTTTCATCAATCGCAATATATTGCTCAGGATAATCATCAAGAGTCTGAGGGTTTATAATTTTTTCTTCTTTTTTCTCTATCTTCTTTTTGGTTACTTTTTCTTTAAGCTTCTTCTCTTTGGCCTTTTCTTTTTTGACGATTTCTTTTTCTTCTTTAGTTGGCTCTTGAGTTGCTGACTTCAATGATGGTTCGGCAACAGGATTTTCTGTTTTAAACTTTTCTAAGGTTTCACGGTCACCATTTTCAAAGATCTCAACGAGATCTTTTTCATCACTCTCACCTTGCATAAGTGCCCCAGCACAACTAACAAGTAATAGAAAAAGTATGATTGAAAGAAGTTTATTCAACTTGCCCCCTAGAGTCTCTAATAACAGAATTAATTCTTTGTTTTACCAATTCCTCACCCTTTAGAAATTCAATTCCAATTTGTAAGTAATGGATGCGCTCACTACTTGAACACCTCTTCATTTTAACAATATCTTTTTCTGTTGTAAGAATGATGGCATCCTTTTCTTCCGCTAAGGACACTAAGCTTTCTAACTCACTGACTTTATATAGGTGATGGTCAGGAAAATTAAAATCATCAACTATATTGGCGTTTAGCTGTTTAACTAACTTTAAAAAAGACTGTGGTGAAGCTAACCCAGATACACAAATAACATTCTTTCCATTTAATTCATCAAGAGCAATATCTTCTTCATGTAAGAGGTTTCTAATCGCCCCCGGTGCATACTTAAACTGACCACTTGGTGTATCTTTCTTACAGTGAGTAAGGACAAACTTTTCCAATTCATCTAATTCACTTCTATCAACCAAATCAGCTCGTCCAAATAAGACGACATCTGCTTCCTTAAGAGCACTTAGTCCCTCTCTAAGATATCCCCTAGGTGGACAATGATATTTTGAAATCGGTAAAAGAGAGTCAAATAGTACGATATTTAAATCACGCTCTATTTTTAAATGTTGGAACCCATCATCAAGTAGGACGATATCGGCCTTCTCTTCTTCATAGTAGCGTCTTAGATTATCTCTACGGTCAGCTCCAACAACAACACTAGCATTCTTTAAGTTTCGACTTAAGACTAGGGCCTCATCTCCAAAAACAAATGGGTTTTCAGATATTTTCTTTCCCGTCTTAATAATTCCGCTAGAGTTTTCAAGCTCGCCTTTATAGCCTCTTGTTAGAACCATTGTCTTTTTTTCTAGTGAGTCATTTAGATAATTCCCTATCCATAAAGTGAATGGTGTTTTACCTGTTCCACCAAGAGATAGGTTTCCAATACTAATAATAGGCACTTCAAACTTTGAAGAATTAAAAACTCCCATCTTAAACGCGAAACGACGAAGACGATAGATCCATTCCCACAAGAAACTTACTGGAGTAAGAAGCTGGGATAGCATGTTGAAAACTTTTACATTTAACTGACTCATGAGTCTTTTTTCCTATTATCCTTCAGGGTAAGCTTGCTTAAGCTTATCAATCAAATACTGAGAGATCTCAATATCCTCTCCCTCAGTTAATTCTTTTACTTTCTTGAGTTCATTAATAACAAACTCATAACGTTCTTTATTTTCAAATAACTCTTTTGCCTTCCTCTCTAAATTATAATGGCCAAAAGCATCTCCTAATAACTCAGGATAGACATCATGTCCGAGAATGAGATTAGGTATTGAAACAAAACCCTTATATTTTACGATATTCTCAGCAATAAAAGTATTGAGTAAATTTAAATCATAAGAAATAACACTTGGTACACCATATAAGGCAAGTGAGAGATTTACCGTACCACTAGTTGCAAAAGAAAAATCTGCTTCTTTTAAAGCTTCATCTAGTTGATCATCACGATAAATTTTATCAAACTCACCTTCAAAACGAGAGAAGAGTTCATTATCAACAGAGCTTGCCTTAACAATAGTTAAGTTAAAATTATATTTCTTTTTAAGATTTCTTACGGCCTTTATGAATTCTGGAAGCATAAATTCAATTTCAAACCGACGACTACCAGGAAGAAGAAGTAAGTTAAATTCTTCGTTCTTAAAGTCTACACTTCTGCGTGTAAAATCTTTAAGAAGCGGCTTTGTCTTTTTCAAAAGAGGATGCTCAATTGTAATGGCCTTACTTACACCACGATCCATAAACCACTTTTTTTCAAAGGGTAAGATGCAAAAAAGCGTATCAACAGATTGTTGGAGATACTTCGTTCTCCATTCTTTCCAAACCCATGCCTGAGGTGCAACATAATAGAGAACTTTTACACCTAATTTCTCAAGTTTCATTGCTAACTTTAGATTAAAGGTTTGAAAATCAATCAGTATAGCAACCTTAGTATCTCTCTTCTTTACTTCATCGATAAGATGACGATATGCCTTGTAGTAAAAAGGAACCTTTCGTATTGCTTCAGTGACTCCCCAAGTTGAGAAGTCCTTTAATTCGTATAGTAGTTCAACGCCAGACTCTTTCATCTGACTACCGCCTACTCCATAGAAATGGATATCCGAAGCCCCTTCTTTAAGGGACGGAAGAAATGTCATTGCATGTTCTTCACCAGATTTCTCACCAGCAATAATTAGACAGCTTTTCAAACTAAGTTAACCTCTTTGTTTTCATTCAATGAAGTATTTACGGCAGCAATTAATTCCATTGCAGCAATCCCATCATCAATTGTTACAAATTCTTCAATATTATTTGTAATTGAATTATAGAATTTTTCTTGCTCAATATAGAGATGATCTCTCTTCTCATAGTCAAACTCGTGAATTTCTTGTTCACTATCAGATTTAATATCTTTTGAATAAGAAACTTTATTATTTAGAAGATCGACTCTTAAGATTCCATTAGCTGAATTTAGCTGAACACTTCGCTCTGTCTTTACATCATTTCGAGAGTTCTCAATTGTTACAACAGAATGACCGTAATTTAATAGTGCTTTAACATGATCAAATTTATCAGTGAGAACCTTCATTCCATAAGCTCTAATTGACTTAGGCTTACCAAATAACATCAGAGCAAGATCGAGATCATGAATCATCAAGTCCTCAACAACTCCAACATCTGCGGCCCTTCCTTTAAAAGGAGAATTTCTTACAATAGTTGCGACGCTATTATTTTTAACGATCTCACTAAACTCTTCTAATCTCTCCCAAACCTGGTGACATCTTTCACTATGTCCAACTTGTAACTTAACACCCGCTTTAGAAGCTAGTTCTTTTAATTCCTTAGCTTCTTCAACTGTTACCGTTACAGGTTTTTCACAAAAAACATGTTTTCCATTTTCAAGGAGGCCTTTAGCTATTTCATAGTGATAACTTGTAGGTGTTGCAATAACAGCAGCATCAATCTCATTCATCACTTCTTTGATATCTGAAACAATTTTGGTTTCTGGATATTTTTCCTGTGCTTTTTTCTGATTCGGCTCATAAGGCTCTACAATAGCAATCAGTTCACATCCATCTAATTGATGGGCCTTCTGAGCATGCCACTGTCCGAGGTGACCAAATCCAATTGAAGCAACTTTTACTTTTGTCATAATTAAAACCTAGTTCTTAAGTTAAAAATGGTGCAATTCCCATTTTCGTCGAAATAATATGTTCTTTAATTTGTGCAATAATTTCATTATTCGCATATGGCTTCATAAGCTCTTCTGTTTCAACAAATGTACGAGGAGAATACGTAGAAGCTTCCATATCACGGAAGAAATCAACGATTTCTGAAATAGCATTTCTTTCTACTCCAGCACGACGAAGACCAATAATATTGATTCCACGAAGCTTTGCGCGATTTCCATAAGCAGTACAATAAAGAGGAATATCTTTATCAATTGCAGAAGCACCACCGATATATGCTCCCTCTGCAACTTTAACAAATTGTGAAATATTTGTTCCACCACCAATAATAACTTTATTACCGACTTTTACGTGACCTGCGAGGTTTGTCGAGTTGGCCATGATTACTCGATCCCCAACAACTACATCGTGACCCAGGTGAACTTTTGCCATAAGAAGACAATTACTACCTAGAGATGTTTTTTGGCGATCCTTCATCGTTCCACGGTGAATTGAGACATATTCTCTCATTACATTATTATCACCAATTTCAACTTCTGTTGGATCTTCTTTATAAGTTAAGTCTTGTGGTTCTTCACCAATAGAGCAAAATTGATAAAACTTATTATTGTCACCAATTTTAGTATGACCATTTATAATAACGTGATTTCTAATTTCACAGTTTTTTCCAATCTTTACATTTGGACCAATAATGCAATATGCACCTATTGTTGTCCCCTCTCCAATTTCTGCTCCTTCAGAAATAAGTGCAGTCGGATGGAATCTTTCATTCATATCACTCATAATGAGCTCCTTGCTTGTTATTCTTTAACTTTAAAAGTTGCTAAGACCTGACACTGGCTCATTAATTCTCCATTGTGAAAAATCTTACAATCATTTTGTAAAAACCCTGTTCGCATTTTTGTACAAACAGTCTCAATTTCTAATCTCATCCCTGGATAGACAGGCTTTCTAAATTTTGCACCCTCAATTGATAATAGCGCAACTTCGAAGTCACCTTCTTCTAAATTTTTATAATAAAGTTTTAACTGGAATGAAGTGAACTGGGCCATCATTTCAACTTGAACAACACCTGGAAGAATAGGATTTCCAGGGAAGTGACCAGCAAAAATTGGATGGTCTTCTCTCGTTGTATAATTTCCTTTAACAACAGCACCAACTAGATCTTTGATATCATTGACCTCACCAGTCGCTTCAACACTTGTAATTTCATCAACAAATAAAAACGGTTCCCTGTGAGGGAGAATTTTCATTACTTCTTCTTTGCTTAAATGCATAACCTTACCTACCTTTTAATATTCTTTCTAATAAAGGCAATTGATCTTAAAAATTCACGCATTGGCCTTGCAGGATAACCTCCAACAGTTTCCTGCGCGGCCACATTACCGATAACAGTTGATCCACCAGAGATCTGAGCGGCCATTCCTACTTCTAAGTTGTCAGCGACAGCAGACTTACCACCAAAGACAGCATAATCACCTATCTTTGTACTTCCACCGATTGCAACCTGTCCGCACAGAATTACACCTTTCCCAAGTTGAACATTATGACCAACTTGAACATGATTATCTATTTTAGTTCCACTTCCAATACGTGTCGGTGTAAATGTTCCTTGATCCACACAAGAATTCGCACCGATTTCCACATCGTCACCAATAAGAACTCCACCGAAGTGCCAGATTTTATGATGAACGCCTTGATGGAAATTATAACCAAAGCCATCACTACCAATAGTAGTTCCTCCATGGATTCGACAATTCTTTCCAATGACAGTTTCGGGATAAATTGTCACATTTGAATAAAGAGTCGTTCCCTGAGAGATTTTAACATTTGGCATAATCACGCAACCAGGCATGATAAAACAATCGCTTTCAATTTCGACATTTTCGCCGATGAAAACACCTTCAGCAATTTTTACAGAAGGGTGAATCTTAGCACTTCCATCTTTTCTACCATCAAGCTCAAAAGCAATACTACCTCTTTGCTTTTCATAGAAAACCTTTGATGCTTTTGTAATTGAAATTGGAATATTACTAGAAGTTAACAGAGCAAGTGTATTATTTGAGAGAGACTCTCTATCTTCTTGGTCTAATTCTTCATAAAGCTTTTCATCGATAATAATTACAATTTTATTTTCGACTTTGGCCTGTTGATATTTTTTAAAGAACTTTTTATTTCCTAAAAATAAGACCTCTTCATCATTAATTTCCTCAATTGAAGAAATACTATTCAAAGATAAATCTTTATTTCCTGCTAATAACTTTAAATCTGAATCATTTTTGATGAGGCTTTCAAGACTAACTTTCACTTTTTACCTCCTCCTTTAAAACGACAAAAGGGAATACATGAAGTATTCCCTTAAAAGAGTCTATATCAGTAAAAAATTACTTATGTTTCTTATCGTAAGCTGTAATAACATCATTTGTGATGTCAGTAACTTTCTTAATGTAAAGAATTGGAGTTGTTGATGTTTCATATGTCCAATCAAGACCTTTCTTTTTAGAAACTTCTTCAACAACAGCTTTAATTTTATTTAAGATAGGACCTTTTGCACTTTGTTCCATCTTAGCAAGCTCACCCTGATACTTTTGCATTTTTTGTTGAAAAGTGAAGAATTTCTTTTGAAGCTCCTGACCTTTCTTCTGCTTTGTTTTCTCATTCATAACAAGAGCTTGTTTCTCAAACTTCTCTTTCTCTTTTACTAGAGATTCTTCTTCTTTCTTAAGTTCGGCTTGCTTCTTATCGATTTCTTTTTGCAGCTTGTCCTTAATTTGCTTTGACTCTTTAACAGATAGTAGAACTTTTTGAACATCAACTCGCCCAATATTCATCGCACTTGCAGTTAAAGAAGAAAAAAGTAATCCAACCATTAATAAGTTTTTCATATCGTCTCCTTACGAATTAGAATAATTGCCCAATATCAAAATGGAATTTTGTCCCGCCGTTCATGTCCTCATCAGGGTTGATAGGAATACCCCACTCAAACCTTAGTACACCAATTGGTGAGAACCAACGGAAACCAAACCCATAATCCATATATATTTTATCAACATTGTTGAAATCAGCAGCAGTACCAGCATCAAAGAAAGTAACAAACTTAAGTCCCGCTTCTTTTGCTAGAGGATGCTCTAACTCAAGAGTTGTAAATGCCGTAAATGGAGCACCAATATTAAACTCTTCATCTTCACCATCTGAGTTCTTTGCCGTCTCCTTAGGTCCAATATCTTCGATATCGTACCCTCTTAAGTTTCTTGCACCACCAAGTGAGAATTTCTCATTTCGTGGAATTGGAACACCCTTGTCTTCAATTTTACCAGTATATAGACGACTTCTAAAGACTAACTCTTTCCAAACAGGATAGAAGTAACGAATATCAATTTCATTCTTCCACCACTTCTTGTCACCACCTATACCTGCGTACTCTGTTGCCACATTCCAGTAATAACCATCAGTTGGCTCAAAACGGTTATTTCGCTTGTCTTTAACAACAGCAACTCTTGCAGAAGAAGTAACACCCGCTTCATTTTCATCAACCGTTTGGTCTTTGATATCTGTAAGTTCAGTTTCTTCAAGTTTATAAGTAGTATAAAGTCTTGTGTATTCAAAAATTGGGTAACCGACTCGAGCTGCAAAACCATGTTTCTTATAATCATATGAGTCAAGTTGTGTATCGACTGTTCTAAAAATCTCTCCACCTAAAGTCCACTTAGAATCCATAAAGTATGGTTCAGTAAATGACAGAGAGAAGTTCTGTGTTTCTTTTGCAAGATTGGTAGAGAATGAAAGCTGTTGCCCTAGTCCTCTAAAGTTATTTTGAGAAACTGAGGCTTGGAAGAATCCACCTGTTGCAGTTGAATAACCGGCTCCAACTGAAATCTGTCCAGTACTTTTCTCTTTAACACTAATTTCAACATCGAGAACATCATCCTGTCCCGGAGCTGAAACAGTATTGAAAACAACACTTCCTGGTTCAAAGAAACCTAAACGATTAACATTCTCTTTAGATTCTCTAAGGCCTGTACCAGAATATTTGCCACCCTCATGAATCTTTAATTCACGACGAACAACTTTATCACGAGTTTTTGAGTTACCAGTAATTGAGATACGACCAAACTTAGCAAGCTTTCCTTTCTCGAAAGAGTATTGAATATCAACTCGATTCTCACCTGGAACTAATTGAATATTTCTAATAACGTTGGCAAAAGCATAACCAAGATCTTGATAAGATTCTGTTAGACGTTGAATATCTTTTCTAAGTAATTCCTCAGAGTAAACTTCTCCGGCCTTAAGCTGAGTTTTTTCAAGAAGCTCTTCTTCTGTGAAAAGAAGCTCACCTTGGAAGTAAATATCACGTACTTCAAACTTTGGTCCCTCTTTAATTTTTACAGTAATAAAGACCCATTTCTTATCTTCTGAAACTGTAACTTCCGGAACAGCCACATTAACTTGTAAGTAACCCTTCGTTGAATAGAAGTATTTAAGACGCTCAATATCTGTTTTAAAATTTAGCTCTTTAAAGTTTCCAGAACCCGATAGGAACGAGAAGAGACTCTCCTCTCTTGTTTCCATTATTGACTTAAGCTCTTCTTCAGCAAACGCTGTAAGACCTAGGAAGGTAATCTTTTTAACGCGAACTTTATCGTACTCACTGATGTGATAAATTAGATGAACATTCTCATTATTAACTCTTCTAATTTCATATGAAACATTTGCAAGGTAGAAGCCCTTTTCCTCGTAAGTCTTTTCCATCTTACGAACATCGGCCTGTATTGAGTTAACATCAAGGATTGAGTATTCTCTGGTTTTTAGACCTTCACTCAAATCATCTTTATCAACTTCATCATTTCCTTTAAAAATGATCTTTGCCACAATTGGCTTTTCGACAACTTTGAAAATTAGCTTCTGCCCCTCTTGGTGAGCTTCAACTGATTCAAAATATTTTAAGTTATAAATAGTCTCGATATCGTTAAAGAGAATCTCATTTGTCAGAGTAAGACCTTTACGCGCGCGAAGCTTATCAAGAACAGCTTCTTTCTCTACTTTCTTTAGACCTTGAATTTGAACATCTGAAATTTTAAACAGACGTTTAGTAGGACCTATTTCATTTGCAATAACATTGAAGGTTATTGAAAACACAATAATATATATAAAACTCTTCCAAGAGTTAATCATTCAGTCTCCGTGATTTTGTCTTGTGTGCATGCTGACAAAAAATACTTGAGTAAAAAAATATCAACAATCTTACAAAGTTACAAAAAGAAAAACGAACACAGTGCGACACAAAATTGCGTTTTAATGCAATATTCCATCCACCATCGTGTGAGTTCTCTCAAATTTAGCGGCCATTTCCTCATCGTGAGTAACAACAAGAAGTGTTGTTCCCAATTCTTTTGAAAGATTAAAAATTAGATCCGCTACGATTTTAGAGTTTTTCGAATCGAGATTACCTGTAGGCTCATCACATAGTAACATCTTAGGCTTAAGTGATAGAGCACGTATCAGGTTAATACGCTGTTGCTGGCCACCTGAGATCTCAAATGGGTATCTTTTAAGACACTCCTGGACACCCAGGGCCTTTGCTAAAGACTCGATATACTTCTTCGTCTTCGACACTCTGTGCCCACCTAGTCTTGCTGGCAATAAAATATTTTCCAAACAACTTAGTGATGAAAGAAGAAAGTGAAATTGGAAAACAAATCCTATTTTAGAATTACGATATTTCGCAAGCCCCGCGTCATTTAATTTGCCAATATTGAGGTCATCGACAGTAATTTCTCCTGCAGTAATATTCTCAAGACCACCAATCAAATAAAGCAGTGTTGATTTACCACAACCAGATGAACCTTTGATGACACATCTTTCTCCCTCACTAAGTGAAAGATCCACACCTTTTAAGATATGTGAGTTTCCAAAGTCTTTTTGAACATTCTTTACATTTAAAACAGCCATTTATGAAAACTCCTCTCTCAGGCCTTGGGCCATTGATTTAGAATCTAATCTCTTTAGAACGAGATAAGTTAAAAATAATATAAGAGCTAATGAGATGGCCCCAACAGCGAAAATATCTTTGAAGGCCAGATACAACTCAATACGGCTTAAGTGATAAACATTTGTCGGTAATGAGAAAATATCTAAAGTCCCTAAAAGATAATCAAAGATTTCAACACAAATTAAAGAACCTAAAAATGCCAAAAGCCAGATGCCAACATTTTGAACAACCCAAAGAGTCTTAAACTTACTTGGAGACAATCCAATCGCATATAATAAGAATATTTCTTGAGATCTTCTTTCCTTAGAAAAGATGATAAAGGCCAGGCAATTAAATATTGCCAAGATGACAACAATTGAAAAGACAATTGAGATCATATACTTTTCAAATTCAACCGCTTTTAAAAATGTTGCAAAGTCACTCCAATAAGGGGCCACTGTAAATTCATAATAGAAGACACTTCTCATATCTGAGACGACTTCATTTATCTTATTAATTGTGCGGTATTCGGGATCGAGCCTGAGGCTCATGATATTAATCTTTTTCCCAACTCCAAGAAGCTTTTGAATATGATCTAAATTCACGTAAACAAAACGATTGCGATATTCATGAATTTTAAACGGAATAATATCAACAACTCTTAAAACAGCATTTGTGGGAAGATACCTCTCTCCTAGTTTCCCAGCAGAAAAACTAAACTTGAGAGTATCTCCCTTTTTGACCCCCAAATTCTCGGCCAACAGATCCCCGATAATAACTTCATTTTCTTTTGGCATGAATAGGCCATTATCAAGTTTTTCCACACCTTCATCAACACCGACAACAAAGACAGCTTTTCCTTTTTCGTCTTTATTTGCAAATGATTGTGTACGAAGCATTGGTATTTTAGTTTGAATTGGAAAGTTATTCAGGTCTTTTACTTCATTTTCATTTAACTCAAAAAAACCACTATTTGCAGTAAGAATGATTTCTCCACTACCTGCATTTAAAGATTTCTTAAGAGTCACCCCAAAACCATCCATTAGAGCAAGACTACATAGAATAACGGCCAACGAAAACATTAGGCCAAGTATAGTAGCAGAAATAAAGTAACGTGAAGAACGATCACGAAAAAAGAGTAATTGGAAATCTTTTAAAAGATAAAAAAAGTTCAATGCTATATTTCCTTATCCTTCTTTCTTACCATCAACAGACCATCTTAAGAATGCATCCATGAATCCATCAATATCCCCATCAAGTACTTTTTCAGCTTGAGAAGATTCGAAATTTGTTCGGTGGTCTTTAACCATTTTATATGGATGAAGAACATAAGAGCGAATCTGAGCTCCCCAACCAATTTCTTTCTTATTGGCCTCTTCTTCAGCGGCCGCAGCTCTTTGCTTTTCAAGCTCAAGTTCATAGAGACGAGACTTTAAAACTTTCATTGCTTGAATCTTATTTTGAAGTTGTGAACGCTCGTTCTGACATGTTACCACGAGTCCTGTTGGATGGTGTGTAATTCGAACAGCAGAATCTGTCGTATTTACAGACTGTCCACCGGCACCACCTGAGCGATACACGTCAATACGAATATCTTTATCGGCGACTTCAATTTCGATATCATCATCAACTTCTGGTGAAACAAAAATTGAAGCAAAAGAAGTATGCCTACGATTTGCTGAATCAAACGGAGAAATACGAACAAGGCGATGTACTCCTGTTTCAGACTTTAAATTTCCGTAAGCGTAATTTCCTTCAATGAGCATAGTAGCAGATTTAATCCCAGCACTATCTCCATCCTGTACATCTAAGACTTGAACCTTAAATTTCTTTTGTTCGGCCCAACGATTGACCATACGAAATAACATACTTGCCCAATCACATGATTCAGTCCCACCTGCACCAGCATTAATACTTACAATTGCATTATTTGAATCGGCATCATCTGAAAGTAAGACTTTAAGTTCAGCTTTATTGAAAGCATCGACGAATTCATCAGCAATGCTTATTGCACCTTCTGCTGATTCATCATCACCTTCACCAGCATATTCGAGTAGAATATCGAACTCATCGTATAGATCTTTTAATTTTGTATATGTATTTGTGACATCCTCTAAGAGGTTTTTTTCTTTTTGAACTTTTGTTGCGTTAGTATTGTCATCCCAGAAGCCAGGCATTGCTTCCATCTCTTGAATCTCTTTGATACGTGCAGACTTTTGGTCTACATCAAAGTGACCTCCTAAGACTTTCTAATTTATCCTTATAATCCGCCATGAGTGATTTTTTCTCACTAAGGCCAATACGTGTACTCTCTTCCATTACTTTCTTGCCTTTTTTATTTTTAAGAGAATCTCTTTTTCAAGCGACTCCATAATCTCTTCTTCTTTTTCAGATATTTCGTGATCATATCCTAACAAATGTAGGAGTCCGTGACAAAATAAGTGAATAACCTCTTGCTCAAGACTTAAGTTAAATTCACGTGCTTGTTTCCTAGCGACATTGCGACTGATGATAATATCACCAAGCATAACAGGCCCAGGTAGAACGAAATCCGTACTGTCTGGTCTAAGGCTTTCATACATTGGAAACGACAAGACATCAGTGGTCTTGTCTTTGTTGCGATGCTCACTATTAATTTGACGCATTCTTTTATCGCCACAGAAGTGAAGATCGACTTCTATTTCTTGATGAATCTTCTTATCTAAACAAGTATTCTTTGAGAAAAGGAAATTACTTAAGACTTTTAGTGAGTCCTGCATCATCTTTTCACATGCTTCTAATCCCCATTTAGACCTAGCGTTATCTGTTAAGTGAATAACCAATTTTGATTTATCAATTTGAATGGTTTTAGTGTAGGCCATTATTTCCAATCTCTTCATTCTGGGTGTAATATTCAGTTATTAGATTATATTACCAAGGCTAGATTATGTCACTAAGCGAAATGGAAAGATTAAAAGAGGTTGTGGCCAAATTAAGAGATCCTAAAGATGGATGTCCATGGGATTTGGAACAAACTCATAAGTCACTTCTTAAATATTTAATGGAAGAATCTTACGAATACATGCACGCCGTGGAAGATGGTGACTATAGAAAAATGGAAGACGAGTTAGGTGATGTTCTCCTACAAGTCGTGCTCCACTCTCAACTAGCTAGTGAAGAAGGAAAATTTAATCTTAATTCTGTTGCTAAAACTATTGCTGATAAAATGGTAAGACGCCATCCTCATGTCTTTACGAATAATAAGGCCCGCGATATTAAAGAAATCAAAGACAATTGGGAGGCCATCAAGAAAGCTGAGAAGGCCCAAGAAGAAAGTCTAAAGAAGTATGAAATATGCGATGAGCTTCTATCTTTTCCGGCCCTGACAAGCTCAGCAAAGATTGGAAAGAAGACAAGTAAAATAAACTTTGACTGGGAAGAATACTCTCAGGTTATGTATAAAGTGGAAGAAGAGTGGCAAGAGCTTAAAGAAGAGTTAACTCCAGGACGCGACTTAAATAAGGCACGTGTTCAAGAAGAGATGGGTGATTTACTTTTTTCAGTTGCTCAGTTAGCACGACACCTGGATCTTGATCCAGAAATGACTCTTAGAGAGGCCAACCTTAAGTTCAAAAGAAGATTTAATCAATTAGAAGATATTGCAAGACAAGAAGGTATTGCGATTCGAGAAAGTTCACAAGAAGAACTAGAAGGACTTTGGTCTCGTGTAAAAGAGATTGAAAAAAATAAATAATATGAAATCATCCATTAAATTAAAAAAGAAATATATTTCTCTTAAAAAAGACAAGCGTCTTTACGAAATGCCATGCCCAATTGTTGGTCTTACAGGTGGAATTGCCACAGGAAAGTCAACAGTCTCAAAAATTTTAAAAGAAAAAAACTTCCCTATTATTGATGCGGATGCATTGGTTAAAGAAGTCTACAAATCTAAAGAGTCTATAGAGCATTTAAAAAAGTATTATTCACAAGTAATTAACGATGAGGATGAAATTAATTTCAAACTCCTTCGAGAATACTTCTTTCAAGATATTCAAATTCAAAACGATATCGAAAGTTTAATCTATCGCCAACTACCTGAGATATTTCTCAATGCATATAAAGACCTTGGTTCTCCAAAGGTTATAATCTACGACGTTCCTCTTTTATTTGAAAAAAACCTTGCACCATTTATTGATTTCAAAGTCGTGGTGTATTGCCCAAGAGCAAAACAAGTAGAGCGTTTAATGGCACGTGATGGAATCGAAAAGGACCTTGCCTGTAAGATCCTTTCTAAACAGATCAATATTGAAGAGAAGGCCAAACTTGCTGACTATGTCATTAATAACTCTGGCAGCGCTGAGGATCTTAATTTAAAACAATTCTTAGATCATTTTGACTTTTAGGTACGCGGTCCTAAAATTAGTTTGGGTTGGACTAACTTTAGCTTCGCTAAAGTGTCGCTTTTTTTTGCGACTGCTTTCCCATTGCTCCTGAGGCAACAAAGCCGGGCTTGAACCCGGCTTGTTGAATATTATTTTCTAGCTAAAGATATGGGGAGCGAGCACCGCAAACAATAGACTGGCCTGAGCCAGTCAATTTTGCGGTTGCTTAAATAATAGGGTGACTGTCAGCAACAGTATTTTCAATTTCACCATTTTGAGTTCTTAAGTTTTGGAAACTTCCATAAAGTCCTCTAAGTGATGAAATTAATTCTTCATCTTCTTCTTGAGCGAAACGAGATAATTGTTGCGTTTGCGTTGAAACTTCATTCATTTCGCCTCTGATTGTTTTAAATGTCTCTTTAATTGCTCCAACATCAGGAACTTCTTTACTATCCATAATAATCTGAACCTTAGAAAGACCAACATCTAATTGAGTTGATACCTTTGAGAAGTTTCCTAGAGTTGAATTAAAGTCCCTAAGCTCACCTGCAAATTTTTCAATTGTAGCATCTGTCGCTACACCTCTTTGAATTTGATCAACGATTTGAGAACTTCGTGCTCTAAAGAGTTCAACTTGTGACTTAAGTGACTTAAATTGATCACGAGATTTAACAAGGCCAGCAAAGGCAGCCTTATTTTCATTTATAATTTCAACAATCTCACTTGAACGAGTCGCTAATTCAATCTCTTCATTGAAAAGACGATTACTCATCTCTACCATGTAACGATTCATTTCTTCAAACTTAGCTCTCATCTCAACTACTGATACAATCTTATCCTTAGCAGATTTGAACTTATTAATCGCTTCTTTTTGTAAGTCCTTTTGACCTTCAAAAATAATTCTTACATCATCGATTATCTTATATTGTTCAAATAAGTTATTTTCAAGAAGCTCTACCTCTTTTAAGAAAGATGCTTTTTGACTTAAGAAGTGATCGTTAACTTTTGTGAATTTATTATATACATTATCAATACCAGCAGCAGAGAAGTCTTGTTTTAACTTTTCTTTTAACTCACCTGAGAAGCTAGCTTCAACTAAAGCATCAAGAGACTTACACACCGGTGAGACGACTGATTTCATTTGATTTGTTAAAGTCTCTTCTAAACTTCTTAATGGATAGAAGATAACCATAATTCTTTTTTGATCTGCATATTCAACTGGTGAAACATACATTTCAAAAGGAGCAGCTTCTTTATCATTTTCTGTTTTTACCTGAATTTGATAAATTCCAGCAATACCATCTCTTACAGCACTAATAACAGGATCGTTTTCACCGAGGTTTGTAAATGTGCTTAGATAGTCCCAAGTAATACTGTGATCATTTTTAGTATTATCAATACTCCAATGCTCATAAAATAATGAGTTTGCCCAAACAGCATTTAAGTTTGAATCAAGTAATAAAGAAGAAAATGGCATTGCGTCTTGAAAGATTGATCCAAAACTCATTCTCTTATGAATATAACCACGATACTTTTCAATTTCTTCTTTAAATAAATGAGACCATTCCCCTTCTAATTTTGCACTGACTGGAATAACTCCATCTTTAATAAGATCTAGAGAAGTTTTTTCTAAGATCTTTGATGCCCTTCTTTCAGTGTAGGCAACCATAAATATTCCACCTGCAAATACGAGAGTAAGGATACCAACGATTGCAATTAGGCCATATAGCGTAGTTTTAGAAGCTTCATTTAATTCAATTTTTTGGTAAGTAAGTTTTGGACCAAATTTCTCACTCCAAATCTTATATGATTCATTTGTTGAGTTCCAAATTGATCCAAAGTCTCTAAGAGAATCTAGTGATCTTTTTAAGAGATTTAATTCTGTTTTTAATGTCCCAAGTCGGATAACAATCAAGTTCTTATCTTCATCAGATAATACCGATCTCATTGTTACTCTTTCCATATAATTAACATCTGATGAAATCGACTGATGTAATTTCTTTAAATTTGAATATGTATAAAAGTTAGAACTCTTTGTTGTGCCTACTGAGATTTTTGTTTTAATCTTTGTTGAAACTCTTGTTAATGTACGCCATTGATTGTGGACGACAAAGTTTTGAAAACCAATCACCTTTGTTCTTAAAACATTAATCAATGTCGACTTATTTGCAGAAGCTGTAATATCATTTAACTTCTTTTTCAAATTAGAGAAGTTCTCATTCAAAGCTTCATATTCTTCAATATTAGCAATATTATTTAATTCATTTACACCCGCTTCAAATCTTTCAAATTCTGAGATCGCTTCTTTCGTACGATCAACTCGAACAAGCTCTTTAATACTTGTTAGGGCATTTGAATTTTTAACTTCATCAAATTTTGAAGTCGATTCATAGATCATCGTCATTCTTTCAAAATTAGCAGGTCCTTTTTTCCAAAAGGTCCATACACCAGCGGATATAAGAGCTGTCGTTAGAATAAGAGAAACTGAGAAATAGATGTACAACGGCTTGCTGAAACGAAGCTTCATATTATTTATCTCCTAAATGGCGGCTAGGGAAAATCACTTCCATATGTTAACGGTCCTTCACTTCCTGTGAACGTAAGAATTTCTACATCTATTATGCTATTTTTTGCCGGGTTTTTAAAGGGTTAATTCATTTAATTTATAGGAAAAAAAAGGCCCTCTTTCAAAGAGGGCCTGATTATTTTGATCTGTTATTTTTTATTAGCTTACTAGTTCCTCATAACCTTCAAACATATTTTGTAGCTTAGCTTTAAGCTTCATTACAGCTTGTGTATGAAGTTGTGATACACGTGATTCCGTTACATCTAATACCTGACCAATCTCTTTAAGATTTAGATCTTCATAATAATACAGTGATAGTACTAGTCTTTGTTTCTCAGGTAATTGCTCAATACCCTCTTTAATTTTATCTCTAAAGTTTTTGTTAGAAACAGCAGTAAAAGGATTCATTGATTTACTGTCTTCATTTAAACCGGCCATTGCTCTCTTATCATTGCGATTAAAAGTTGCCGAGTCATCAATATTTAAGATTGAAACTGATTTTGCTTTATTTAGCATTTCATGGAACTCTTCTTTACTACATTCAAGTTCCTTACACATTTCATCATCAGTAGCAGGACGACCTAATTCTGATTCAAGCTTCTGATAAGCACGATCAATAGTCTTTGCCTTCTCTCTTACTGAACGAGGTACCCAGTCCTGTGAACGTAATTCATCAAGGATAGCTCCTCTTATTCTAAACTCTGCATATGTTTTAAATTTATTATCACGAGTTGGATCGAATTTCTCGATTGCATCCATTAGCCCGATAACTCCACATGAAATAAGATCATCTAATTCGATATTAGATGGAAGACGTGAAGCAATTTTCTGTGCGATATATTTAATTAGTGGTGCATATTCCACAACGATTTCATCTTTTACTTTTGGATCTACTGTTGAGCGGTAGTCTTTTAAATTCTTTAATTTTTTGGCCAACGATGACATCTCTCTCACTCCTTGATTAGGCTAACTGTTGTGGACTAGTTCCGGACTCACTAAATCCATTTAGGATTACCGGTGTAATACGACTATCGTCCTCGTCGGAAAATTTATTAATGATCTTTGTGTAATATTTTGAAAGGGAATTCTTTTCCGTTTTCAAAAGTGCATGATCAAATTTATCAGATGGAATTTCGATATTTTTAACCCCACCTAAAACACTCAAGTTTGCCTGCATAAAGCTTGAAACAGTATCAACGAGCGAACGTACAACTTTATTGTATTGTTGATTCGATTCTACTTTGTTTACGATTAAATGGTTGTCTTTGATATTGTATTTTTGATTTAGAATTTTAATTAGTGCGTATGTATCTGTGATTGATGAACGATCTGGATTTACAACCATAAATCGATAATCAGAATAGGCTTGAAGATTGATCGTCTCCCTATTCACACCAGCTGGACAATCAAGAATAATATGATCGTATTCAGTACGATGTTCAGCAATAATATCGATAATGAATTTATCGTGAGAGAAAGATTTCTCAAAGAGATCGCTATTACCATTACATCCACTTAGAAGATCTATATTACCTAATTTATAGACACATTCTTCAAATGGCTTCTCATTAGAAATAAGGGAGTAAAAGTTGTCATTTAAAGGAAGCCCTAGCTTAACTGCCGTGTTAGAAAGATTGTAGTCACAATCGATCAAAAGAACACGTTTTCCTTTAGAGCTTAATTCATTGGCCAACATCAAAGCTGTCGTTGTTTTACCAACTCCACCTTTTCCTGAACCAACAGCTATAATTTCGCAATCGTCACTGATTAAATTAAGAGATTCTTTTACGTTAAGATCTTCTAGATTAGAGATCTCATCGCTGTCACTTCTATGTGACATCAACCAAGTTGAAAGATCGTTTCTGGACATCCTGTCTCCTAAACAAAACTTAAAATTTAAATATAAAAAATAAAATCAGCTACAGTTTAAATATTCCTGCCAAAATCCTTTCGGCAGTTGCAGCTTCGAGGTCATCTGGAACAATCTCACCTGTTCCAAAAAACTTATATGGTAGCGAATTAAAATCAATTGCTAAATTAAAGAGTGATCCATAATTTAAACACTGATCTAAATGCGTCACCACGAGACCGTTAGCAATATTTGCATAACGATTAAGTACTTTTCTATTATACAACTCTGTGTTGATTCCCGAAAGACAGATTAAAACTTCCACATTTTCAAATGAACGTCTTAGGCCATCTACGAACTTCTTGATTTCATTGATTTCTTGATTTGTTGCCTTGTAGTCGATAAAAACATTTTTCTTGGTTTCTATTGATTTTCTTGTTTGCGCAACGATCTCAGAAATTGTTTCACACACATTTGATTCAACATTAAAAAACTTCTCAGAGAAAGAAGTATTGTCTTTATATCCAACTTTTCCCTTATTTCTAATAATCACTGAATCATCTTTAAGAGCAGAAAGCTTCGTTAACATCGAGCTCTGTCCACAAGTAGCATCAGAGATTAATACTGTAACAGTCTTTGAAGCTTCGTTATCGACTGAAGAAAAAAGTGGCATTGCCGTCTTTACTTCCCCCATCATCTCTTTAAGAGCAAATTCGAAAACTGTATCTGGATTTTCTTTATCATCATCAGAAAGATCAAAGTTTGCTTTGCGAACAATTTTTTGAATATATCTTTCTTCAATATCTAGACTTCTAAAAATTGTCACCATTTCCTTAACACCAAGTGCTTGCGGCTTAGTCATTCCCTGTACACTTTGTGTTAATTCATAAATCTTTTTTTCAAGATCATCGATTTTATTTCTTTGTGAATCAATTAAATGATTTACTTCTTCATTATTAATTGATGGTGTAGATGGACCAGTTACATAATTGTCTTGCATTGCTGGTCTAGCTTGAGCAACCTTTGGCTCCTCAACTTCAATCTCATCATCAAGAGAGAAATCTCCATTTAAAAAATCATTGAAGTTTTCAGAGTCTGCATTAGCTGTTGCTTTCTTAACTTCTTCTCTATCAATAGAGCTTAAGAAATCATCAAGTCCTGATGCAGAATTTGAAGTCGATTTTTCTTCAAGAGAGTTAACACTTTTGTTTAAGCCAAGGCTTCCATAACCGGCCATTGGATTTTCATTAGTGCCTTGATTTTGTTTATGTTGATCATGTGAATTTATCATATTTGCTATATAAGATGAGTTATTTTGATAAAAAGAATCTTTTTGTTCAGGATTTAAAACGCTATCAACTTGAGCTTTTTTCGTGTAGTTCTTCTCAGAGATTGCAGCAGTGATCTCAATTTTTTTCTTTTTGAAAGCACCCTTTATTCCCTTATTCGTCTGTGTTTTAAGAATAATTGCATCAGGTCCTAGCTCGGCCTTAATATTTGCTAATGCCTCATCTAAAGAATCTGCTTCAAATTTCCTAACGTACATCCTATAACCTCACCGTTCCAAGCGATCTAATATTCACATCTGGACTTAATTCATTATGACTTACAACAATTAAGTTTGGTATGAATTTTTCTGTTAATTTCTTAAAGTGGCCACGGATAACAGGTGAACATAGAACAACCATTTTTTCACCCATATTCGTTGCCTCCTCTATTTTCTCATTTAAACTGGCCAAAATCGATTGGGTAATTCTTGGGTCTAAAGAAACTTGTTGACCATTTTCTGTTTGTATGAGATTGCCAGCAACCTGCTCTTCTATTTTACGATCTAACGTAAATATCGGCAAATCACCATTTGGAGACTTAATAGACTCAGTGATAGTGCGGTATAACGATTGTCTGACATTTTCTGTCAGAAGATCTGTATCCTTAATTTTCACTCCATATTCAGATAAAGACTCTAAGATTGTTCTTAGGTCACGAATGGAAACATTTTCCCTTAAAAGGTTCTGTAATACCTTTAAAACAGCTCCTAGAGGAAGAATATCTGGAACGAGATCCGCAACAATTTTTGGATAATGTTCTTTAAAATTATCAAGAACACGAACAAGTTCTTGGCGTCCAAATAATTCATGTAAATTAGTTCTGAGTATTTCAGTCAAGTGAGTTGCAAGAACAGTTGATAAGTCTACTACTGTATAACCATTAAATCCTGCATCATCTTTCTGATCTTCTGTGATCCACACGGCAGGAAGACCGAAAACTGGCTCAATTGTTTCAATTCCATCAATTTTCTCAATGACACTACCAGGGTCCATGGCCAGGAAGTGATCAGGAACAAGTTCACCTTGAGCAATTTCGACACCTTTAATCTTTAAAGAATAACCACCTGGAGCAAGTTCCAGGTTATCTTTAATACGAACAGATGGAATGATAACACCCCAATCCAGAGCAAATTGCTTTCTCATATATGTGATACGCTCAAGTAAATCACCGTTTTGTGATGAATCAACGAGATTTACAAGTCCATATCCAACTTCTAATTCAACAAGTTCAAGATTAAGGAGATCCTCAAGTGACTCTGGAGTCGATTTCTTCTCGTCTTCAACAACTGATTCAGCTGCAACTTTCTCCTGAGCAATTTCATTTTCCATTTTATTTGAAACAAAAAGAAGAGCTAAACCGACAACAATAAATGGTAGTTTTGGAAGCCCTGGAATAAGTGAGAAAATAAGAAGCACACAACCTGCAATTAAGATTGCTTTTGGGTGAAGCTTAAATTGCTTACTCATTTGAGCACCAAGATTATCTTCACTTGTATTTCTTGTTGCAATAATACCGGCAGCAGTTGAAATAATTAGAGCTGGAATTTGAGAAACAAGCCCATCCCCTACCGTTAATAGAGTATATGTTTCAGCTGCTTGGCTAAAGTTCATATTATATTGGCCAACACCGACAATAATTCCACCAATAACATTAATAGCAGTAATTAGAATACCTGCAATGGCATCCCCTCGTACGAATTTGGAAGCACCATCCATCGACCCGTAAAAGTCAGCTTCTTCAGCAACTTCAGCTCGTCTTTGCTTTGCTTCAGCATCATTGATAAGTCCGGCATTTAAATCGGCATCAATGGCCATCTGTTTACCAGGCATTGCATCTAACGTGAAACGAGCACCAACTTCTGCAACTCTTCCAGCACCTTTTGTGATTACCATGAAGTTAATAATTACTAAGATGATAAAAACGATGATACCAACAACAAAGTTCCCTTCAACAACGAATTCACCAAAACTTCTAATGATCTCACCAGCAGCACTTGTCCCCTCACTTCCAGAACGAAGTAAAATATTTCGAGTTGATGCTACGTTTAGAGAGAGACGAAAAAGTGTTGTTACAAGTAGAACCGCCGGAAAAGTAGAAAATTCTAATGGCTTCTTTGTATAAACAGAAACTAATAGAATAATGATTGAAAATGAAAGAGTTGTCGCTAAAAGTAAATCAAGTACAATTGGTGGAACAGGAATAATCATGACTGCAAGAACAGCTAGAATCCCGACTGCAACTGCAAGATCTGAGTTTTCAGTTAATACTTTTAATCTCTTAAAGATACCATCCATGATACTTTTCCTAATACTTCAATTAACTTAGAGCTTTGTTCTTTCTCTTAAGCTTATAAACAAACGCTAATACCTCAGCGACTGCTTTATAAAGTGTGCGAGGAACTCCTTCCCCAACTTTTACTGATTTATATAATGCTCTTGCTAAAGGCACATTTTCTACAATTGGAATATTGTGTTCTTTAGCAATTTCTCTAATTCTCATTGCAAGGTGATCAGCACCTTTTCCAACAACCCCAGGGGCCACCATATTTTCTTGATCGTATTTTAAAACAATTGAGATATGTGTTGGGTTTGTGACAATTACATCTGCTGTCGGTATATCTGCAAGCATTCTCTTTTGGGCCTGCTCTCTTTGAATACTACGAATTCTTTGCTTAACTTCAGGAGAACCATCTTGTTCTTTTGATTCTCTTTTTGCTTCTTCTTTTGTCATCATGAGTTTCTTTTTGTGAGAATACTTTTGATAAGCAAAATCAGCGATAGCAATAACAACAAGACCTGCTAGGATTGCAAAACCTAACTTAATGAGAATATCTTTTCCGATTACAAATGCTTGAAAGAAGTCAACATGAAGAAAACCTACAAAAGATGCAATATCTTCTTTCATATAAAAATATACAATTCCTAGAATGAAAACAAATTTTAAGACACCTTTAACGGCCTCAACAACTGCTTTCATTGAGAATAGTTTCTTTATTCCCTTTATTGGATCAATTCTTTCTGGTTTCCACTCTAAAACTTCAGGAGCATAGATGAATCCGATTTGAGCGACGTTTGCAACGATCCCCATACAAAGAGCGACAAGACAAACAGGAGCGGCACAAACAAGGGCCGTAGAAGCTGTTTTATTAGCAATTGTTTTAAGTGATTTTTCAGTAAAGGCAGTCGCTGGATCAAGATACATAATCCATCTAATGAATTCTTCCATTTCTTGATAAATGAAAAGAAGAGAAAGACCTAATGTCATGATACAGGCGGCCAGTACTAACACACTGGTTAGTTCTTTTGAGGATGCGACCTCACCCTTTCTTTTCGATTCGTCAATTCGATGCTGGGATGGATCTTCCGTTTTTTCCTGATCTGTTTCTTCGGCCACGACTTACTTCCTTTAAAGTATAAAGTTAAACCACTCGCCTAATCTTTCCGTATACATTTTAAATGCAACGTGAAAGAACTCATCGCTTGTTGCCGTGAATACTAGTAGACCTAGGCCAATATTAACGACAAAGCTCACCATAATGATATTCATTTGTGGTACAGTTCGAGCAATAATTCCTAGAATCGAACTGATGAGCATATTTGTAAAAATCAATGGTGTTGCAAGCATAAGGGCAGCAACAAAAATTGATTTAAAAGCTTCAATATAGAAAATATGAGACTTCGCAAAGACACCCATATCGTAGATATGAATTGAATAAAAAGATTGGAAAATCCCTTTAAACATCGGTAAAAGTGCTCCGGAAGATATAACCATTACAAGAACAGTCCATTGTATAAGTTTTTCGAAAGGACCCACTTGTTGACCTGAAGAAGGATCAAAATAGCGAATCGCTGCAAATCCAATTTGCTGGGTAATAATACTACCTGCTGACAGGAAGATACCCATGATTGATTTTACCAAATATCCAATTATCAATCCAATGAGTGTGTAAATAATAGTGAGGGCCCAGAAGTTATCTTTTCCCACATACATGATGTCCTTGACTACTTCACCTTGAATATATGGAAAGAAGCAAAAACTCATAACAAGAGTTGAAAGGATCTTTACCATCATTGGGATTGGTAAGTTATCATAAATAGGTAGCTGAAAGTTAATAGCAAGTAATCTGGTAAAGATTAACCAAAAGGCGATTATAGGGACAATGTCAGTGATTTGAATTGTCATATATTACGATTACCTACCAGTTACTAGTTGTGGAATACTGATGATTAATTCTTTTGTAAAAGTAGTCAGTTGATCTGTCATCCATGGTGCTGTTAACACTAATGCACCAACAATCACTAGAATCTTAGGGATGAATGAAAGTGTTTGCTCATTGATTTGAGTAACTGCTTGAAATATCGATACTAAAATACCCATAATTAGAGCACCTGCTAACATTGGTGCTGAAATCATTAATCCTACAGTAACTGCTTGTCTTGCGATGTCTGAAAAAAAGTCCATCTTGTTCTCCAATTCTTTTAGTTAAAAGACCTTAGTAGTGAACCTGTGACCAGTTGCCAACCGTCTACAAGAACAAAGAGTAATAATTTAAAAGGCAATGAAATAACAACCGGAGGAAGCATCATCATCCCCATGGCCATTAAAACAGAGGCAACAACCATATCTAAAATGAGAAATGGGATATAAAGTAAGAAGCCAATTTGAAAGGCCGTCTTCAATTCAGAAATAATAAATGCAGGAATCAAAAAATGAATAGGAACATCATTAATTGATTGTGGTGCCTGTCTTCCTGTTACATCATAGAAAAGACCGATATCAGCTTTACGTACTTGTTTATTCATGAATCCACGAAGAGACCCTTCAATTCGATCAAGAGCAAGAGTCGTTGATATCTTCTTATCCATATATGGCTTAATAGCATTATTATAAATATCTTCACCAGTTGGCTGCATCACAAAAACAGATAGAAACATTGCAAAACCAATTAGTAGTTGGTTTGGTGGCATACTTTGAGTTCCAATGGCCTGTCTCATGAAAGATAGAACAACGATAATTCTCGTAAAACATGTACAAAGAATTAATACAGCTGGTGCTAACGTAAGAACTGTAAAAAGGACCGTTAACTCGATCGTATCGACTAGATCAACACCTTGACCAAAATTAACAGAAAGTCCTGGAAGCCCCAGGTTCGTTGACTGCTGTGCAAAGATCGTACTTAGCCATCCGCCGATACTAAATACTAATAATGCTTTTAAAAGGTTCTTCATTCAACTTCCTATTGAATTGATTTTAAAATCAAATATCTATTGTAAAGACTTCATGTCTTTTACTTTTTTCTTAATTTGAGCAGTAAGACTCACCTTCTCTTCACTTGTTGCTTGTCCTGCTAGACTATTTAAAATTGCTTCCTGTGAAGATCTTGTAGAGTTGCTTGCTTCATGCATATTTTGAGTTACTTCTTTTAACTTAAATTCTTTTGAACCTTCATTTGCAGAATCAAGGTTTGTATCAAAGTTAGATCCAGTGATTTGTTTTTCACCTTCCTTAAAGAAAGCTGATGTATCTTCAATCTCTGTTAAAAAATCCATACCTTTTTCTGACTGTGCCATTAAAAAGACTTGTTTTTGAACTCTAACAACAAGAAGACTTCTTTTTGGGGCAAGATATGTTGTCGATAATACTTCAACCATCTTTGCACTAGAGAAGATTCCTAATCCACCTTTCTTAAGCATTCCCTTTCTAAAAAAGTTCATTAGAAAGAAGATACCGGCAGCAAAAAGAGCGAAGAATCCGATAAATTTAAAAATATAAGTCGACATTTGAAATCCACCCTTTTCAACTCCAGAAGAAAGAGAGCTTACGCTATCTTCTACTTGTTGTTTTTTCTCTTTTGCTAATGCTAGAAGAGAATCATTTGTATCATTTAGTTTCTTATTATTAGGTTTTTCGTTCTTTGTTACTTCTTCTTTATCTTTTAAAAGTTTTTCTAAGTAACTTTCATCATATGCTTCTGCTTTTTTAGTTTTAGCAGGAGCCTTCTTTGGAGTAGCTGCTCTTGTTACAGCAACTTGTTTTTTAGAAGCTGAAATTGGAAAGAACATTTTTATTTGGTTATCTCCAACCTCTAAACTTACTTTATCTTCCTTACCTCTTAGTTCATAAGGAAGAATGGCACGTACACGAGCAACATCTTTATTGAATTGATACGCCATAAGTTTCGTATCAAACTTATTATTCACAGAAACTTGTTTTTCAATTTTTGGCCAAACAATTGTTCCATCAAGAGCAACTTGAATAATATCATCCTTAATTGTTAACTCAGGAGTATCTCGGTAGTTACCTTTTAACGCAATGGTTACAACACCAGTACTTCCATCTTTAGTTAACTCAACTTTTCCAATTTCAACTCTTGCATAAGCATTTGCTGTTATTAAAGAAAGTGCTAAAAATAATAATTTAAATCGTTTGGCCATAATAAGTTCCTATTATTTAAGGTTTTCAATTCTCTCAATTGGCGAAATGATATCTGTTAAACGAATTCCAAACTTTTCGTTAACAACAACAACTTCACCTTTAGCGACAAGCTTCCCATTTACTAAAATCTCAAGAGGCTCACCAGCTAACTTATCAAGTTCAAGTACAGAACCTTGTCCTAGTTGCAGAAGGTCTTTAATAATTACCTCTGTACGCCCTAGTTCAACTGTTACCTTTAGAGGAATGTCTAAGATAAAGTCTAGGTTTTGTACCTTTAATTTATTAATCGCATCATCACCGGCCCTAATTTCATCAGCAAGTTTTTCAACTTCCATCGTATTGAAATTTTCTAGACCTTGTACTTCATTATTTAATTCTGTTTGATCGCTCATTTATATACTCCCTTTATTACTCTACTTCGATATCCATAGAAACTTTCGGTGTTTTATCAACATGTGTGACTTGTACCGCTCGGCTTCCTTTATATGTTCCAATTAGACACTGTAACTTCTCTACTCCCTGAATTGTTCCCTTAACTTCACTTGAAGCTTCTTGGTTCAATGGAATAATATCTCCACTTTGAAGAGTGAGAAGGTCACCCACTGTCATCTGTGCCTCACCAAGTTTGACAACAATCTCAGCTTTCGTATCTTTAATGTGCTCATTCATTGCACTTGTCCAGATACTATCTGCCATGTCGTTATCAGTTTGGTAATTAGATGAAAGCTTTTGCTTAATTGGTTCAATTGTTGAGTAAGGAACAACGATCATAATCGTTCCAGATGCAGACTCAAATTCAACTTCTAGAGTTGTTGCGATAATTACATCTGATGGAGGAACAACCCCAACGAATTGTGGGTTAATCTCTGTTCTTACATATTGTGCATCAATTCTGTGAACTTGTGCCCAAGCTTCCTCAAGGTCAGCAATGGCCATATCCATAACTTTTCTCATGAATGAAAGTTCAATTGCTGTGAATTCCTTTCCTTCAATCTTTGTAAATGGACGATCCGTTCCACCGAAATATGAATCAATAATTGCATAAGCTAACTTTGATTCAAAAACTAGAAGAGCTGGACCTCTTAGTTCATTGAATTTCATAATACACATACACGAAGGAATCGGTAGTGTGTTTACGAACTCACCAAACTTAAGAAGATCAGTTGAGATCATTGAGATCGTTGAAATCTTTCTTAAAGAATTTGAAAGTGATACACGAAATGAACGAATAAATCTTTCGTAGATGATTTCAAGAATAGGCATTCGCCCACGAATGACTCGGTCTTGATTAGTTAAGTCATAGGGCTGTATATTCTCATCTTCAGCTTCATCATCGAAATCGCCACCATCACCTAAAAAATCATCTGCTTCACCATCGTTTACAGCGTTTAATAGAGCATCGACTTCGTCTTGACTTAAAACCTGTGCCATCGTTCCCCTCCTAGGATTTGATGATCTTGGCATCCTGCCAAAAGTTAAACTTTTATTTATGTACTAGTTGATCTGGAAACCAACGTAGTAAACATCTAAAACTTTTCCATCAACGAGATATGAGTTAATCGCTGATTTAATTTCTTCTTTAAGGTATTCCTTACCTTGTACTTTAAGAAGATCATTTGGCCTCTTTGAGTTTAGAATACTAATAATTGTATCTCTAATCTGAGGCTTTCTTGCTTTATATTCTTCCTCTTTTGCATTTAGAGAAAGCTTAAGTACAGCATTTAAACGAATGTAGCGTTGAGGTCCATCACCTTGTGAAAGGTTTGCTGTAAAGCTATCAAGAGGAAAGAGCTTACCTTCTTCTTCTTGTGCTTCACCAGTTGTCACAACGTCTGCTTCTTTATTTGCTTCGGCCATTTGGGCCTTAACAAGATCTTCTACTGAAGATTGCTGCGATAATTTCACATGTGTCTGATACTGAAAATAAGCGATTACACCCATTAAGATAATATTCAGTAGTAGAGCTACTGTTAAAAGAGGGCTTTTACCACTTCCTTGGTTTGTATTATCAGCACTTCCATCTGCCATACTTATAAATCCTTTACTTCACACAGAAAAAAATTCCTTTATAAACTGTGCCTCGTCAAAAATTATACATCCTACCGGCAAATTCTACAAGATAGTAAAGAATGTTCTACCACATTCTATTGCCCTTTAAAGGAATTCTAACCGTTTAGCTTGTATGTAAAAATTGGCCGGTGTCAAAATGTCGACGCTTTTTTGACGCTTACTGAGTTGAGAGGCAAATTTTTCCCCTCTAGAAATAAGAAAGCCTCCCAAAGGGAGGCTTCTTATTATGAAACTAATTTAAATCTAAAATTAGAACATTTCCTTCCAAGCTTTACCTGGCTTGAATTTTGGAAGAGTCTTAGCTTTGATTTTAATCTTTTCACCAGTTGCTGGATTGATACCAGTTCTAGCTGCTCTTCTTACTTTTGTGAAAGTACCAAAACCGATTAGTGATACATCGTCACCTTTCTTAACAGCTTTCTTGATTGTTTCAAGAGTAGTTGATACGAAAGTATCTGCATCTTTCTTAGTTAGGTGCTTAAGTTCTTTGTTCTTTAAGATTGCTTCTACAAGTTCTTTTCTGTTCATGTAAACTCCAAATAGTTAGTTATTTAGTTGTTGTAAAAATAGGATGAGGCCTGAAACACGCTTTGACAAGGCTTTTTAAGCCTTTTTTTTTAATTAAGTTATTTTTTTTATTTTTTAGGTTATTTTAGACTTTTTTCTTGCCAAACTACCACTTCTTCCTCTAGTGCGATTCTAACGGCTTTAAGCCACTCTAGCTCTAATTGAGAGTGCTCTTTTATGTCTTCAATTTCAACAAATAATTGAATGAAGACTGGGCCGAGTTGATGATAGAAAACTTCCATATTAGGAATCTTTATATCAACAGGAAGGTGCTCGGAAAGCTTATCAAGAATTTTTTCAAGCTCTAAGATCTCATGAGCAAGTTTATAAATCGAGTCAGTTTTAAGTAGAGATGAAACATGCTTGATATAAGCATGATCAAGTACATTTTGTTCAATGAGGTTATGAGGAATATCATCATGTAAAAAATCAGATAGAGAATAATCGATCTGCTTAGCAGATTCACGCATATATTCTTTATTAATTTTTACCTGGTTATGATCAAAGAAGCTTGTCATTTTTAACCTCCATTATTTCTAGTATAACAGAAGATTAGATTTTGCCCAAATAAGAAGGCCTGCAAAGAATGCAGGCCTCTTATTAAATATAGAAATGTATATTTGAATTAGTTCAGCTTTAGCTTCCCTTTCTCTTTTAATAGATCAATGATCATTTCAAAGTGTGACATTGGGTAAGCACCTTTAACTGGAACACCATTGATTACGAAACCAGGAGTTCCTTGGATTTCAAATTTTCTTGCTTCAGCTTCATCGGCCTTAACTCTATTTACAACGTACTCAGACTTAACATCTTTAGCAAGTTTAGTCATGTTAGCACCAACTTTCTTTGCTGCTTGCTTTAGGTACTTTTCTTTGTACTGTCTAAGTTTCTGCTGACCTTCTTGAGTAAAAAGCATATCGTGGAATTCAAATGCCATCTTTGGATCTTGTAGACGAAGAGCTTCATAGTACTCTGCTGCAATTCTTGCTTCAGAATGGAATGAAAGTGGAAGGTGCTTATAGATAAACTGTACTTGACCTTCATACTTTTCAAGCATTGGCTTTACAACATTTTCAAATCCTCTTGTACAATATGGACATTGAAAATCAGAGTATTCAACTAGAGTGATCGCTCCACCTTTTGTACCACGGATAGATTCATCCTCTCTAATTTCTGGCTTAAGAGGATTCTCAATAAATCCATGAAGTTTTTTATTCTCTTCCTCTTCTCTTTTCTTTGCCATTTCAGCTTTTGCATTTTGAGCTGCTGTTTGTAGAGCTTCCATAACTTCAGCAGGGTTTGCTTTAATTGCTTCTGCTAAAATAGTTGGATCATCTTTAAGAGCTTGTTTGATTTGATCTTTACCTACACAGCTGGCAAGTAGAAGAAGTGACATTACAATGCCGATTGATTTTTTCATTACTATCCCTTTTGTTGTTTTAAACAATAATTTCACGTCAAGTTATTATTAGAATTCTACTTGAACAAAATGAAATACTCAATCATCTTTTGCAGAGTACTCTTTTTCCATGTAGTCGAGATAGCGGTTTATGACACGTGTCTGATTACGCACATACTTATAACCGATTAAATGAACTCTTGAGGCATATCGTCCACTAATGAATGATCGCATAGTGGCAAAAATCCCGAAAGCAGGTGTAGCAACCTTGTTATAGAGATAGAGTAGAAAGATACCATAAGAAATAATATTGACAATAATTGTGATGTAGAGAATGTCGTTTTGCAGTATCGCCATGTTAACTAAGTAATCTTTAAAAACTTTACTATCTGTTAAGATATGATTAACCACCATAATAATGGCGTCAAAAAGAGCAAAGTTTATGATCGTAATAATCATTCCCATCAGTATGCAAACAATCGCAACATAGAAACTCTTATTAAGGAAGAACATTGATTCAAAGACAGGCTTGTGTATCTTTTTGTATTTATTTGGAACTTCAATTTTAGTTAAAACACCACTCTTTCTAAAAGTTTCAGTAGTTGTAAAAAACCAGTCACTAAAATTCGATAGTAATCTTAGCTCAGAACTAAAATCAGCATCAAATGTTGCATCTTTATTTTCTGCACACAGAAATTCATTACAGTAGTCTGCTATCTCATCAAATGGACGAAGCATTAATTGAGCAAGAATAATTCCTGCAATTAAGAGACAAATAAATGAAAAGATCACCCATGGCCAAACTTCGACTAAGCCTATCTGTAGGTAGTCTAAGATAAGATCATCAATAATGTAATCAAGATCCTTTCTAAATGTAGTAATGTAGATAACTGCCGACTTTAAAAGAAACCAATTTAAGATGAAGCCAGCAATGATTGATAGAAAAGGTAGAACGGCAAAAATGAGTCCTAGCTTCAAACGAAACTTTGCCTGGTCATCCTTTTTAAAGTCTTTTAAGGATTGTGCTACGACATTAAACATTGATTTCTTGAAATTTTCGTACATAAGTAATTCTATAAGTTGTTTTAATTACATATCTTTTCGGTTCATGATCTTTATTTCTTAATTAATTTTATCAATTTCTAAAGAAAATCTTCAGAGTCGCCGATACAGGAAGTAGCGTGAATATTAATATTTGAGGATATTATGAAAAAGTTTAAATTATTGATGGTTGCTACAATTACTTCAATGTTAATTACAAGCTGCGGTAGTGACTCAGGTGGCGGTGGCGGTGCTACAAACTTCTCTGGTTGGGGATCTAACGGAAGCGGTAATGTTGCAAGAGGTGTTGAACAACTTCACAATAGCCTTGAAGGCCACTTCCCATGTAGTACAGAAAGAGTTTTCATGAGTACTTATCTTGATAGTTATCAAACAACGTCCCAAACAAATGGAACGGGAATTATTGGTAATTTAAAACAAGGTGCCATGGGTGGAGAAACTGGTGATTACTATGCGGGAGCAAATGGTAATAGCGATATTCTCATTATAGCTAAAACAACAAATGGAAATAATGTTGGGTTCAATTATTATTTCTCTTTTTGTGGGCGCTACTTTACAGATAATCAATATGGAACTGGAAAATACCCTCTACTAGCAAAAGAAAGAGGTGTTAACGGTATTCAAATGACTTCACCTTCAGTTCTAACAGCAACTGCATTTTGTCCAACAAATGTAATCTCTGCTGGTCAATTCTACGTTTATGTACCACAGTACACTTCACCAAATGGTGTACCGTTACAAGCAACAGCGTTGACAATTAACTTTGCTCCTCCGGGATGTCAGTAAGACTTAATACAATTTTAAAATATTTAATTTAGGAAAATAATGGGCCAGAATTTCTTTATGGCCCTTTCCTTTTTGGGCAAGACCTAAGGCACCTACCTGACAAAGGCCCACACCATGGCCATTACCTTTTCCAACGAATTGAAGTCCTTCGCGGCCAAGATCAACAAGGTAGAAGTAATTAGAAGGAAAGTCTACTCGACCAAAATAGCGACGAAATAAACTCTTTTTAATCTTTATCTTATTCTTTCCATTTCGAACATAGATGGCCTTCGCATTTTTCTTGTCTGGATAAATTGAAAGTTTCTTGTGTAGCTTTTGTTTTTTTACATATCCCTTTCTCATACCCCACTCAATCATTTTTTTAAAACGAATTTGAGTGATCTTTGAATCCCAGTTCTTCTTTCTTTGGCAATAGGCACACTTTACAGTGGAGTAACCATGAACTTCATTTGTCCATACATCGTCAGGTTGTAGAGTATTTCCGCCACAACTTGCATGAAAAAATGCTGGTACAAGATTCCCTTGTTTATTTGTTAGTACCATTCCAGCTGTTTTTCTAGCAGCTTCAATTGTACTTGCTGTTACATCATTAAATGTTCCGTTTACTTGATGCTTTTCTGAATTCTCTAAATCGTAGAGAGTATCATTTTGAAGACCTGAACTCATCATATGATGAATTGCATATGTTCTAGCTGCTACGGCCTGAGCTTTTAAGGCCTCAACTGGCCAAGAAGCATTCATCTCTTTTGCTAGTAGTGTTGCAATGTAATCATCTAATTCCATCTCATTGACAACATCGCATGACTTTCCATCTTCACTTGTTACAATGTGCATCTGCCCCATGAATTGTTTTTTTTCAAAACCAATAAGACCTGTCTTTGAAGTTAAAGAAGCGAGATATTGTGGCCTTATCGAGCGAGCATGCTTTAAATTTCCGCAATTTATTTTTATTTTCTTAAAGCCTTTAAAGCTTTTCGATTTATTAGTTGCGATAACTTCTCTCGTTATTCCAACACCTTCTAGAAAGACCTTATTTAAGTTCTTAGCGACTCTCACTTTAATAGTGTGACCTGACTTAAAATTTTGAAGTGGACTAATTCTTGCAAAAGAATTGAAAGTAAATAAAAGAATAAAAAGTAAGAATAGACTTCTCAAATATCATCGTCCTGATTCGTGCGGCATCCTTGCCAAGCAACTTAATCTATTAAAATGATATATGATTTTACTATACTACTCAACTTGTAAGAAATTTAATCGCCTTTTGCATATCGGCCCAAGCCGTTTTCTTCATCGACTCATTAACTTCTAATAGCTTAGGGTGGAAAAGTGGCATTGTTTCTATTACTTGAGTTTTTCCATCAACTTCAGTTTGAATAGAATGGAATACTCCATGCACATTTGCCAATCGAACCTGCTTGTCTAAGCACAGCTTAGTGGCAGCCGCTCCAAGAGGAACAAGAAGAGAAGGCTTAAAGTGTGCACAACAAGAAAAAATAAATTCTTTTGCATCTTTTTTAATAAAAGGAACTCGAATAAAGCGCCCTGAAGAGATCTTCATCGCCTTAATCATTCTTCCCATAATATCTTGATCAGACTCAATCATTGATAGCGGAAGAAAATCAGGAAACTCTGACTCCTCTATTTCATCTAATCCAAAAAAGATAATATCAATTTCACCTTGATAGTCCTGATAACCAGGAATTGTCTCTAGTTTCCAATTTTCATTATATTTTTGAATTAAATTTGTGAACGATGTATCAACTTTAACCAAAGATGAGCTGGCCTTTTTTTCCACTTCAATCTTTACTGGCGCAGGGTTGTCTTCTATAGGAACTTCAATTTTCGCTTCTTGAGGCTTTGCTGCAATCTCTGGGACATTCACCTCAAAAGACTCTTTCTTGGTCTCAATAGGCTTATTAGAGGCTTCATTTGAGCTAAGAGTACGACCTACTAACTTAGGAAACCACAGGGTATTTTCAAAGATTTTTGCATAGTAATTCGGCTTCTCATTAGATGAGATTTTTAGCTTATTATTGAAATCTTTAGTTAATTTTGAAATTAGTTGCTGTGCCATTCAATTCTTTCCTATGGGTAAAATATCCCTAAGGCACTAAAATTAAAAGCTTAAATTTTAGAAGATTTATAAGCCTCCGATAAATCTAGCATACCCACTGAGGACGCCCTGCATCAAAGAGTCCAAAGTTACGGGGAATTAGATTTTAAAGGAGCTACTACATGTCTTTCGATCCAGATTTCCAACTTGAAAATTTCGAAGAACTTTTTGGGGATTTCGAGCAAGTACATAAAGTATTAAATGAGTGTCCAGTTTGTGGTTCAAATATGGTTCACACACACTTATCAGATTATAAGAATTTGTACATACACGAGAATTCGAGATGTACTGATTGCGGGCACGGCAATCGAAAAAAAATTCACCATATCAACTAGCACTCTATTTCTGAGGGAATTCTTTTAAAAGTTTTAATTGAATTCTCTCAGCAATACTCTCCTTCACATTTAACTTGTGGCTAATTTCAATCAAAGATAATTGCGCAAGCTCTTTTAAAGTTAAATCCATATTCTCGTGAATAGTTTTTAAAGTCTTCTCTCCAATCCCCTCAATATCATCAAACCATGAAGTAAAAATTCGATCCTTTTCTTTCTTATGATGTAGCTTACGAGAAAAACGATGGGCCTCATCTCTCATTTGAACAACAATTCTCATTAGTGAAGGTGTCTTCTTTAAAATATATGGATTAATGCGATTAGGAATAATTAAGCGCTCATCAGAACTTGAAACCTCTTTATCCTTAAAAGTTTCACTCTTACTTGTTTTTATTTTTGCAATTCCAACAACAGGAATATCTAATTCAAAATCTTCCAAAACAGCTAAGAAGCTTGAAACCTGCCCTTTACCACCATCGACAATAAAAACATCAGGTAGCTTTCCTTTCTTAAGCCTTCTTGCGAGAACTTCCCTCATCATAGCAAAGTCGTTATTACCTTCAGGCCTCTCTTCCAAATGGTAGTAACGGTATTGAGTCTTATCGGGTTTTCCATCGCGAAAAACGATTTGAGAAGCAGTTGGAGACTTACCTTGCCAAATGGCAACATCAAAACATTCTAAAATCTTTGGTGTCTCTTTTAGTTTTAAAAGTTCCTTTAACTTATTTAAACCGATCCAAGGGCCATCCATATTTTTAACGCGAAAGCGCTGATGCTCTTTTGCATGATCATACGTTAATTCATAAAGGGACTTCATTTTTCCAATTGGCTTTTGAACTTCTATTTCTTCGTCCACAACCTCTTTAAAAGCCTCGCTAATCATTGCAAGATCATTCTTTTTCTCGTCGATATAAATGCGACTTGGAAGTTTTTCTTTAGTATTAGAATAGTACTGAAATAGGAATGTTTGAAAAAGTTCGTGATTCTCTTTGTCACTATCCCCTTTCCCAAAATGAAAGTTCTTATGTCCTAATAAAATTCCCGATCTCATCATATAAATAGAAATATCGACTTCTAGCTCTCCCACATGATAAGCGGCAATATCAAAATCTTTCTCAGTAGATAATTCTACATTTTGTTTTTGATAGGCCTTTGAGAATTCTTTTAATTCTTCAATGCTATCGCGGATTTCAGCAGCACGTTCAAAATGCTCTTTTTCAGCTTCCTTAAACATTCTCTCTTCAAGAGTTTTTAAAACCTGACTACTTCTTCCCTCAAAGAAATTAATCACATTATTTAAATCAACCTCATAATCTTCACGTGAAATATAATCCACACAAGGAGCAGAACATTGTCGCATTTGATAGATAAGGCACGGCCTTTTTCGTCTGCGCATCTCCTCAATTGAACAGTCTCTCAATGTAAATGACTTGGTTAAAATACGAGAAATCTTGTGAATATTACTGCCTGTGGTGAAAGGACCAAAAAGGCGAACCTTCTTCTTTCTCTTAGGTCTTCGAGTATAAACTAGTCGCGGAAACTTTTCATTGAGATCGATTTGAATATAGGGATAACTCTTATCGTCTTTTAATTGAATATTATACTTAGGTATATGCTTTTTAATTAAGTTATTTTCTAAGATATATGCTTCAGCATCAGTCTTCGTCATGATGAAATCAAAGTCCTGAATATGAGAGACTAGGATCTGTGTTTTCGGTGACTTCTCTGAACTATTAAAATAACTAGAAACTCTCGCTCTAAGATTCTTCGCTTTACCAATATAGAGGATCTCTTCGACGCCTGCTCGCTTGCGTTTCATCAAATAGCAGCCGGATTTCGTTGGTAAATGTTTTGCTTTTTCAAGAAGCTGTAAAGTATTTTTCTTCATTATAATTATCTACATATAACCTTTTATTCTCTTTACTTTAACACTATTCCCCATTAAATTGATCAGATCATTAAAAGGAAGAGGTAAATGTCAAAACTAGGTGTTGGTAAGGAAATTGTAACATATTGTAGCAAATGTAAACTCGATCTTGCTCATTTAATCGTAGCAATGAAAGATACAGAAACTCCACATAAAGTTCTGTGTAATACATGTAAGTCAACTCACGCATACAAAGCTAAAAAAGTAGCTTCTCCAAGTGCTGCTCGTAAGAAGGCAGGAACTAGAAAGAAGCGTGTTTCTACTGAAGATAAAATTATCAACATTTGGGAAGATGCAATGGCAAAGCTTGATGGTGATCCAATCAAGTACAATATTCGCCAAAAATTTGAAATTGGTGATGTTATCGGCCACCCAACTTTTGGCCCTGGTTTAGTTGAAAAAAACCTGGATGCCAATAAGATCGAAGTCGTTTTCCGCGGCACAATCAAAGTTCTCATGCATAACAAATAAAAAAAGAGGCTGATAGCCTCTTTTTTTATTTGTGCGCCCCATTTTGGTGCACATACTATTCGAGAGAAAGACCTTTAGGTCTTTCGGTTCGCCACAGGCGCTACAAAAAAGAGACCATTGGTCTCTTTTTTATTTGTGCGCCCTACGCAAAAAAGCCTCCAATACTGGAGGCTTTCGCATATCTCTCAATGTTTTGCTAACTTTCACTTCGTGAAAGTGTCGCTCTTACTTTGCGTTAACTTTCCCATTGGCCTAGAGGCAACAAAGCCTGCATAAACGCAGGCTTGTTGAATTGATTATTTATTTCATTGCAATGAGGCCTACTACCGCATCAAATCTTGCTTACGCAAGATGCTGCGGCTAGTTCATTCCCCAATTCATTCCAGCGCCACCTTGGACACCAATACTGAATTGACCATTAAGTGCTCCACCGGCCATTGAGCCGTAATTTACACCAGAGTTATACATTCCAGAGTAATTATTAGCATAGATATTCTGCTGAGCATTTTGTAAATTTCTATAAAGGGCCTGATTTGCATACATTGCAGTTGCTTGGTTCTGGTAGTTACCTTGAGCAACAGCTTGTCCCTGTAGTCCATTAATATAGCTTTGGAATTGTTGTGTTTGGTATGCAGAGTTTCCTCCACCATTAACACCCCAGTTTCCATTAGCACCCCAGCCACCGCCAGCGTTACCATTTAGACCCCAGCTTGTTCCACCGTTGACTCCCCAGCCACCGTTGTTTCCAGCGCCCCAGTTACCATTACCTCCGCCGGCCCAGCCGCCATTAACGCCCCAGCCACCATTGATATTTCCGTTTCCACCAGGGTATGTATTTCCACATGAACAAGGAGCAGAGATACACATACAAGCTGCGTTTCCGCCTCCATTTCCACCCCAGTTTCCACCAGTGTTAATTCCCCAGTTTCCGTTACCACCGGCTCCTGGATATTGTCCTGGTGCTGGATAAGTTGGATAAACTCCACCGTTTCCACCCCAGTTTCCGCCTCCATTGACGCCCCAGCCTCCGCCAGCAACACCACCTGGATACATTCCTGGATAACCTCCAGCTCCAGCACCGCCGTTAATACCCCAACCTAAGTTGAATCCTGCATTAACACCTGCTCCTGGATACATTCCCATTCCAGAACCTGGGTACATTCCCCACGCTCCTCCTGAGTTCATTCCCGGATAAGCACCGATTCCAATATTAAGTCCAAAGCCTGCTCCGGCCCCAGCTCCTGGGTAACCAGACATTCCTGGATACATTCCAACACCCATTCCGTTGCCCATTCCCATTCCGAAATTAGCACCAAAACCTGAGCCGAAACCAGATCCAAATCCAGCTCCATATGGGTAGCCACCCATGCCCATACCTGCACCCATTCCAAATCCTGGATACATACCACCGTAAATATTTCCGCCAGGGTACATTCCTGGGTATCCACCCATTCCCATACCACCATTCATTCCGACACCGCCATTAATACCGATTCCGAAACCTGCGTTACCACCTGTAAGAAGTCCAGCAAGAGCTGATCCTGCAAGAGATCCCAGTGGATTCATATAAACATTTGCTTGGTAACCGCCACCAAAGCCGTTACCCATTCCACCCATTCCAGGGTATCCACCCATGCCAAATCCACCACCGCCGTAGATTCCGCCACCGAAGTTTGGTCCGGCCATTCCACCAAGGAAGCCACCTGTGTAACCTTGACCTTGCCAGCCATTTCCTACACCACCAAACATTCCACCAGTAAGTCCAAGACCACCAGCATATGCACCATAACCGTAACCATTACATGAATTGAGCATATTAGATTGCTCATCTGGAAGGATTGGGTTTGCCCCTCTTTCTAGGTTGTAGTTATGATATGAGTCGATTGAGCCATGACATGACTTAATTCCGTTTTCAAAAGAATTTGCCCACGCTTCTTGTGAATCAGCAGCGTGTTTTGATTGAAAATAAACACTTCCCATAGCAGCAAGAGAAGGGATTGCAACTTTAGCGACTTCGGCCCACTCGTTTCTTTCTGGTAGTTTAGGTAAACATTCCACACAGAAGTCACCGTTGTCTGAACCACCTCGAGAAGCTCTGGTTACACATGCCGCTGCATCATCTTCATAGCCATTGTCTCTTAAGTAGATACAATCGCTGATATCGATTTCAGCATATGTGTTGAACATCAGTGCTGCTAACAAGATGCTCTTTGCGCTAATAAGTCTTAACTTCATAGTTTTCTCCATAAAAACTTTAACAATCCTCATCTTCTTAACGACAGAATATGAATAAAACTTAAGCATTACGGCGACTTTTTTTATAAACTACTGATTTAACTGATTAATATTACGTTTACGAAGACAAAAAGACAGGCTAAATTGTCGGGTATGAGTAATACATTTTGGTGGATCCTTCTCATTTGCGTCTTAATTTTTGCCACTTATGCTGCCTTTGTTATTAAAGGTGAAAAGGAAGTGGCCCTAAAAGATGCTATCCCCTTCCCATTTTTTGGATTAGAAATTCCCGTACCACCTTGGTGGACACTAACAACTAACGAAGATGAATTAAAAATATTTGAAAGAACTGACACACGCTACGAGTGGCAGTCGCGCTTTAGTTTTTCAAGAGAAGAATACAAAGACCTGCAAGATGCTTTTGAACAACTTGCAATTAAAAATCAACTTGTCTTCGATAAAGACACTTCCATTATTCATGAACCAACTTCCTTTAAAGAGCTACTAGACCAAGGGATCGAAACTCTTAGGGTGGAAGGAACCGCAACCAAAGCTCACGAGCTTCGTGTCTACTACGATGCTGCCTTATTAAAAGTTGATGATGGGATTGTGATATTAGAAAGTGAAAGCTCGGTTTTAAATGGTCTACTTGAGGGACCGTTTTTTGAGCAAGCGCTACATCACATCAAAAAACAGAAATAAAAAAGGCTCCTTTCGGAGCCTTTCTAATATTAACGACTTCTAAAAGTTCTAATATTTTGTACTAGGAAGTTGTGAATCTCTTCATCCGTTCCGAAAACGTCGTCGATGAATTCACAGCCAATTAAGAATCTTGTCATTCTCTTTGCAATATTATGAAGAGACTCTACTAAGTAAAGGCCACCAATATTCTCACCACTAAAAGACTTAATGATTTCTTTACGAGCGTGATTGAACATTTCAGACTCAGTTACATCTTCAGGCATATTATCTACACCCATTTTCTCTTCAACTTCTTCAATTGCTTGGTCACGAATATCTTCGTCAGTTGCAAGCGCTACACCAAACTCAGTTGCCATTGCTTCGATAAGTTTCTCGCGATTTGCAATATCGAACTCAATAACACCTTTCTCTTTAAGTGTATTAATTGTATGACTCGCTAAATTTTCGAGTGTTTCAAAGTTTGTTCTCATTTAATGCTCCAAATATATAATCTTCTTAAGTTTAACGACTTGCAAGCGGTGAAGCAAGGCAAATAATGTAAGAAACTAATAAAATTCTAACGACATAGGACTACTTTCGACGCAGAAGCTTATTTAAGAAGCGCTGAATTAAAACGTAATCACCTAAGACACTTAGCGCAATAAGATAAGCTAATCCCCCTCCTAATGCACTTATACTAAATGCACCAAGGTTATCCACAGTAGAAAAAATATTCACTGGAAAAAAGGAACGTAAATAAGATGCTGTAAAAAAAGCAGCGACAGCGCATAAGCAAATTTTAAAAAATCTAATTGGAAAAAAGAATGTTAACTCTAAATTTAGCATGCGAAATAAAAGTACTGACTGAGTAACGATGATAAAGATCATTGAAACAGAAGTTCCCATTGCAAGAATTTTAAAGCCATAAGTTTCGACAAGTGAAATACAAAAAATAATATTAATAAGTACTGCAATTGAAGAAATCGTTACAGGAATCTTTGGCCTATCCAATGTATAAAAACTCGGTGAGAAGACCTTATATAGGCCATAAAAAGGTAGACCAATCAGATAAGCATAAAGGGCCTCCGTTACCATCTTAGTATCATCTAGCCCAAATGCTCCTCTTTGAAATGAGATTGCAACAGTATCTTGAGCAAGAGCAAACATCAGGGCCATGGCCGGCATAAGTACAAAGAGACTAGTTATATAGCTTGTTTGTAGAGCTTTTTTTGCATCTTCTTCATTTCCACTTCTCCACAACTCAGAAAAATAAACGAGATTTGAGTTTCCAATTGAAACCCCTAGGATTCCTACAGGAAATTGAAAGAGGCGAAAAGCATATTGAAGCCATGAGACGGCACCGATAACAGTACCTGTAGCTAAAAATGTTGAAACAAGTAAATTGATTTGCGTTGCTGCAACACCAATTGTTCCAATACTCATACGCTTTAAAATTTCTTTTACATCTTTTGAGAAGATATCAATTTTTTCAACCTTAAATAAACCCTTGCTCACAAGCATTGGTAGTTGGATGGCCATTTGAACAAAGCCACCGACTAAGACACCGATCCCAAGAGAGACAATTGGATGAAGATTTCTTGCTTCTAAATACTTTGGCAATGAAACCATCGAGATAATCATGATGATATTAAAGAAAGCTGGTGCCATCGCAGGCGCAAAGAACATGCGATAAGTATTTAAAACTCCCATAAATAAGGCAGCAACAGAAACAAAGGCCAAAAAAGGAGACATCATACGAGTTAAGAGAATCGACATCTCAAAGCGATTGGCATCACTTGTGAAAAGCTCATTTGTTAGAAGCTGAATTAATTCAGGAGCGAAAATAAAAATAAGCCCACAGATTAAGGCTGTCACACTGAAGAGAACAATGGCCATTGACCATAATAAAGTTCTGGCGTGCTTATCCCCGTCGACTTTTGCACTGGTAAAAATTGGCACAAAAGCAGCTGAAAAGGCTCCTTCAGCAAAGAGGTCTCTAAGCATATTGGGAATTCGAAAAGCAATCTGATAGGCATCTGTTAAACCTGAAGCACCAAATAATTTGGCCATCAAAATCTCACGAGCAAAGCCCAGAACGCGACTTGAGAGAGTCGCCATGGCCATTTTTATAGAAGATAATAAAAAATTCTTTCGGTGTTCAGTTGTCATTACAATATTTTGCACCACCCTCTATGACTTAACAAGTTGCCAATGAATGCAATATTTTCTAATCTTGTGGCCATGAGAACAGACATGGAAAAGACAATTAATCATATCAGCACAAAGAGTGCTGTGAACTGGGATGAATACTTCATGCTTCAGGCCATTATGGCCAGCTACAAAAGCAAGGACCCGGCCACTAAAGTGGGATGTGTTTTTGTTGATGATAATAATCATCAAATAACTTTTGGTTACAACGGATTTGTTGCAGGGATTGATGAGTCGAAACTTCCATGGGGAAAAGAGAGAACAGTACCTCTTGAGCATCAAAAATATGGCTACGTTGTTCATGCGGAAGCAAATGCTATTCTTCACTCTAACCGTCCACTCGCTAATACAACTTGCTACGTGACACTCTTTCCATGTCATGAATGTGCCAAGCTACTTGCCTCTTCAAAGATCAAAGAAGTCGTATACTTACAAGATAAGCATGCTGGATCAGAAACAAATCGCATCGCTCGTCGCATCTTTGACCTGACGGGAGTCACTTATCGTCAGCTTGAACTTGGAGAACATGTTCTAGACTCACTCATAGCACACTTTACAGACGCCTTTTACCGCGACTAGAACGTTGCACAATTTTCAGTAAATCCCTAGACAAGTTTGACTAATGAAACTATAGTAAGCCCGTTCAGACAAATGGAGAATACTATGGTTTTATCGAAGGCAAAGAAAGGCGCAAGCGTAAAGATACTATCTTTTAGCAACGAGCTTAAGCACAAAACAATAATGACTGGTTTAGGTATCCTACCTGGTGATTCAGTTTATATTGTTGCTCCTTCATTTCTTGGCTCTCCTTTAACTCTAAGATTAACAGATGGTGAAACAGTTGCTCTTCGTCTAAGTGAAGCAAGCTTCATTAACGTAGAGGAAATGCAATAATGAAAAAGACGCTACTTATAGGGCCAGCAAACTCTGGAAAATCTGCCATCTTCAATATGCTCTCAGGAGCAAATAGAAAAGTTGCAAATTACAATGGTATTACTGTTGATACTGCAACAGCGGGACTTATTTCAAACTCTCGCCATGAAGAACAGCTTGCTATTGTCGACCTTCCAGGGATCTATTCTCTAGTTCCTTCATCAATTGATGAGGCCGTTACAACTTCAACTCTAATTGGAAGAAATAACCAAGTAACAGAGTTTCACGATGTTGTTTGCGTTGTGGACTGTGCACGTCTAGACTCTTCTCTTTCATTAACTCTTGCTATGAAGGATCTCTTTGGTGGAAAGATAAAAGTTATCTTTAATAAGATTGATCTTGATATCGCAAAGAATTATGACTTTGATAAAATTGGTCAGCACCTTGGTGTTCCCTATTTAAAGTTTTCAACAATGAGAGATAGCAGTGCCACTGTCGATCAATTCATAAGAGAAAATGCATCAGCTTCTGTATTAACTCCAGTTAATAAAATTCAACTTTCAAATGAATCAACAGAGTATAATCCTTTTAGTGTTAACTTTGAGGAAGAAGAACATATTCAACTAGAAAATGAAGTTGCAGCTCTTTCAAATATTGAAAAGTATCAAAGAGAAGCACGTGATCTAAAAGCATCATATGCAATAGGAAAGAATAAAGGACTAATTCAATTATCAAATAAAATTGACCATATTGTTCTTCATCCAATTCTAGGTGGAGTTATCTTCCTGGCCGTTTTCTATTTAATCTTTCACTCAATCTATACTTGGTCAGGTCCAGCAATGGATCTCATCGATGGTGGCGTGGGAGCTTTTGGTGAATACGTAAGTTCAATACTTCCTCCAGGCATGCTCAATAGCTTTATTGTTGATGGTGTTATCGCTGGAGTTGGTGGGGTTATTATCTTCCTACCACAGATTATGATCCTCTTCTTCTTACTAAGCCTTTTAGAACAAAGTGGATATATTTCTCGTGCTTCAATTATTACTGACCGTGCAATGTCATACTTTGGACTAAATGGAAAAGCATTCCTTCCTTACCTTTCTGGATTTGCTTGTTCTGTACCTGCAATTATGGCAACGAGAACAATCTCAGATAAGAAAGAACGTCTTGCAACACTTATGACGATTCCTCTTATTACTTGTTCAGCAAGACTACCTGTTTATATTCTTTTAATCGGAACTTTTGTTCCAGAGAAAACAATATTTGGAATCTTCAATTCACAGGCACTTTCGTTCTTCTTCCTATATTTCCTAGGAAGTTTTGTGGCCTTAATTATTGCAAAGATATTTAGACTAACTCTTTATAAAGGTAGTACGACTTCATTTATTATTGAACTGCCACTCTATCAACTTCCAACTTTTAAGCCGGCTTTTAAGGCCATGACTTTTAAGGGAAAGGTTTTCTTAAAGAAGGCCGGAACAATTATCTTAGGTCTTTCGATGGTAATTTGGTTTCTTTCAACATTTCCAAAACCAGCGGAACAACTACTTGTTGGAAAAACTGATGCAGAAGCTGCTTCGATCTCACTTGAGCATTCAACGATTGGGCAATTTGGAAAACTAATTGAGCCAGTAATTAAGCCTCTTGGATATAATTGGAAAATGGGTGTCGGTATTACTGTTGCTATGGGGGCCAGAGAATTATTTGTTTCTACACTTGGAACAATCTATGCTCTTGGTGATGTAGATGAAGAGTCCACAACTCTTAGACAGCGCCTACAATCAGAGATCGATCCAGTCACTAATAAACCAGTTTTTAATACGGCCGTAGCTTGGTCACTATTAATCTTCTTTGCCTTTGCCATGCAGTGTATTTCAACACTTGGTATTGTAAAAAGAGAAACAGACGGTTGGGGACATGTCTTTCTTATGTTTGGTTACATGACAGTTCTGGCCTACGGTGGCGCATTCATCACATATCACATTTTAATTTAATTACATTCATATATTCTCACGGCATCGGATAATAAAATTCCGATGTCCAGAGGATCTCTTTCCAATATAACTGAAACCATTGTATCTGGTTCAACACTTTGTTTGCCAAGTGGATACCAACCACCTTTTCCTGATTTCATATTATAATTGATTAACCTTGAGAAGATCTCTATATCCTCTTGAAAAACAGTCACTTTAGCATTGGAGAGACCGCCAATAGTTGTCACTCGATAAATATCAATACAGTAATTTCTATTTTTAGGAATGAAGCTATAAATAGCGTATGCGTATTCATCCTCACTCATTCGCACCGTGCTTTCTTGATAGCCTTTAAGATTACTCTCCTGCCAATCTCCATATTCACGATACCCATCATTACTAGTAAATGATTTTTCATCCATTCCTTTGGCAAAGATCACCGCTTCTTTATTCACGTTAACATATTTTCTTCCCTGACAATCTTCATTCTCTTCTAGACGAGAGAAACGAACTTCATCAGCTCGTAATTTCTTGAGATCTTCAATACCTTTATAAACAATGACCTTAGCTTCTTGTTCATTAGTAAATGTAAACTCGCCAAGAGGATACCAGCCTTTGCGATCCGTCGGTAATGACATATTCACGCTGGCCACTCCAATTTGTTCAGTACCATCAAAAATATCCACAAATGCACTTTCGGTTGCATCAGGAGATGTTACTCGATAAAGCCATATACAATAAGTCGAATCACCTAGTTGATCTGTTAGATAAATACTTTGTGCCGTTGGGTCTACTGAATAGCGAGAAATACTGCCTCCGGAGCCACGAAGTTCATCCTGAAACCATGCTCCTTCCTGAATAAAGCCATCTGTATCCTCTTTAGAATTATCATTTGTAATGTCAAAGTAATTTCCAATAGTGAGGCTTTCAACACCTTCAACATAGGTACTGGCCGGAGAGCGATCAACTGCCATTGCACCTTCATTAGTTTTCACAACTTCTGAACTTGTTGTTCTAAGATTATGTCCTCTGCCAAGACAAGCGATGAGAACAATCAATGAAATTGGAATAAGAGAATAAGTGAACAATTTTCTAAATTTTGACATATGTGCCTCTGTAGCGTTGTTCTACACACATCTTATCAGCTATTTAGAAAAATTCTAAAATGAAGTTCAGTAAAGATACTCAAGAATTTTTAAGATCACAATATTGTCTGATAGATCTCGTAACTTTCATCATCAAAGCAACAAAATATCACATCATCAAAAGAATCGATTCCATCAAAACTCTTTACAGCAGAAGTTGCTGTAATGGCCGCTTCAATCTTAGGGTAACCAAAGATTCCTGTAGAGATACATGGAAAAGCAATGGACTTACACTCATTTTCTTGGGCAAGTGAGAGTGCATAGATATAACATTTTTCAAGTAGTGCTGATTCACCGTTATTGCCACCTTCCCATTTAGGACCGACAGCGTGGATGATAAACTCAGCAGGAATATTAAATGCCTTTGTTAAGCGGGCCTCGCCTACAGGGCAACCTCCCATTTCACTTAATTCCTTTTCTAACTCCTCACCACAGGCTGCATGAATAGCGCCATCAACACCACCACCGGCCTTGAGTTCAGAGTTTGCGGCATTAACAATAACGTCCACATCTAGAGTTGTAATATCGGCTTTAATAACTTGAATATTTTTCATAAGAGATTTCTAGCATGAATAAAATTAGATTTCATCGTAAAACTTCAAAATTGTACGAGCATACCAATATTTACGATCCCCTGGCTCCCCATTATAGTCCACTAACGCTTGATAATAATTATCCATTAGGTCTTGCTCATAATTCTTGGCCAAAAAGACCTTTAAAAGAATCATGCCGTAGACGATAGAAAGCTGAACATCTTCTAAGAATAATTCTTTCTGATTACTCCAGCCACGCTCTCTCAACCAAAGCTGCTGCCACTGATCAGTGCAATTTCCAATAATATCGTTTAAATAATTAGTATTGCGAGAATTCGCATATCGCGGGCCTCTCTCCCCTAGTTGATCAGAGACTTCTTGGGCACCAATAGAAGTAAATTGTGTTAATCCCACTGCTCCGGTGTGGGAAATGGCCGTCATATCAAAATTTGACTCCATTCTCATGAGGGCCACAAAAAGCTTTGCATCCACTTTAAAACACTCAGCAAGAGTGATCGTTTCATAAGCAATCTGAATCACTTGCTCAGTGGGAACTGCTGGATTTTCAGAAAGCATATAAGTGAGAAAATCATTAGGATTGTATTGTTTCTCAATTCGGTAATCCTTAATTAGCTTATCGTGGTCCACGAAGTATCCTTCTGGAATTGCGGCCACGGCACTTAGTGTTAATAGGCTTAATATAAGTATTTCTAATAATTTTCGCATTTAATAATTATTTCTAATGAAAAACTAAAAGGCAACTTACAAAAAGTTGCCAATAATAGGGTTACATGTAGTGGCTAGCGTTCTATAATCGCAGCACAACTAAGAAAACTTCAAAAAGCTATGGAGGCCTTTGTGAAACCATTTATTGTCGTATGTGACGGAATGGATGCTGACGTATTTGCATCATTACAAGCTGTAAGTGAATTTGACGTACATCCAAAAGCAAAATTAACTCAAGATGAGATTAAAGAACTTCTTCCAAAAGCAAGCGCTCTTGTTATCCGCTCTGCTACAAAGGTTCAAGAAGAATACTTAGAGCTAGCACCAAATCTTAAGTACGTTATTCGTGCTGGAGCTGGTACAGATAATATCGATAAAGTTAAATGTGGTGAGCGTGGGGTAAAAGTTTCTAACACTCCAGGTGCAAATAATAACTCGGCAGCAGAGCACGCCGTTGCTCTTATGATGACTGTTCTTAGACATACTGCTGCAGCAGATGCCACAATGAAAAACGGTGGTTGGGACAAATCAAAGTACACAGGAAATGAGCTAACAAATAAGAAAGTTGGTATCGTTGGTTTTGGTCAAATTGGAAAGATCGTTGCTAAAAGACTTCAAGGTTTTGAACCAGAAGTTAAATTCTTTGATCCATTTTGTGAATCAAGTGATCTAGCGTACGTATCAAAGGCCCAATCAGTAGAAGAAATTTTTGAAACTTGTGACATCATTACACTTCATACTCCTCTAATGGAAGAGACGAAAGGAATGATCAACAAGGACTTATTTAATAAAATGCAGTCTCATGCTATTTTAGTTAATGCTTCTCGCGGAGGAATTGTTAACGAGGAAGACCTTGTTAGTGCTCTTAAAGAAGGTAAGCTAAAAGCAGCTGGCTTTGATGTATTTGCAACAGAGCCACTTGAAGAAGACTCTCCCCTACGCCAAATCCCAAATCTCGTATTAACTCCTCACCTAGGTGCTGCAACAGATGAAGCACAATTAAGAGTTGGAGAAATGGCAGTAAATCAACTTAAAGAATACTTTTTAAATGATAATTTACTACACGAGGTTAAAGCTTAATTATGAAATCACTTGCGATTATTGGTTCTCAATGGGGAGATGAAGGAAAAGGTAAAATCACTGATCTACTTGGATTAAAATGCGATGTTGTTGTTCGCTACCAAGGAGGAAACAACGCTGGTCACACGATCATTGTTGGTGAAAAGAAAGTGGTACTACACTTGATTCCTTCAGGAATTTTACACGATCACTGTGTCTCAGTTATTGGCCATGGTGTTGTTCTAGATCCAGAAGCATTCTCTAAAGAAATAGAAAATGTTAAAAACTCTGGTCTAACTGTTACTCCTGAGAAACTTAAGATTTCTTCTAATACCTCTGTTATCACTTTTTATAACCGTCTTCTTGACGGGCAACGTGAAGCCAAAGGTCCAGTAAAGATTGGAACAACAGGAAAAGGAATTGGCCCAGCATATGAAGATAAGATTTCAAGAAAAGGGATCAAAGTAAAAGACCTTTTCGACAAAGAAGTTTTAACTGAAAAGCTAAAGGCAAACCTTTTAGAAAAAGAAACTCTTTTCACTAAATTATATGAGTGTGAATACCCAAGTGTTGAAGAAGAAGTAGAAAGACTTATGAGTCTTGCTAAAGAACTTGAACCATTTGTTTGCGATACATTTAGCTTCCTTGATGAAGCAAAGCGCGCTGGTAAGAAGATTCTTTTTGAAGGCGCACAAGGTGTTCTTCTTGATATCGACTTTGGTTCATATCCATTTGTTACATCATCTTCAACTGCTTATGCAGGAATTTACTCTGGAGCTGGACTTCCAGGTGGTACCGTTGAAGAAGTTCTAGGGATTACAAAAGCCTACACTACTAGAGTTGGAGAAGGTCCATTCCCTACTGAATTATTTGATCAAATGGGTGAAGATATTCAAACTAAAGGTGGAGAATTTGGAGCGACAACAGGACGTAAGAGAAGATGTGGATGGCTTGACCTTCCTCTTCTAAAATACTCTGTTAAATGCTCAAACTTAACTTCCATTGCGCTGACTAAGCTTGATGTTCTAAGTGAGATGGGACCACTTCAAGTTTGTACAGGATATGAGTACGAAGGACGTACAATCGATTGTGCCTATCCAGGAATTGATCTTTCAAAAGTTAAACCAATTCTTAAAGAAGTTGCTGGTTTTAACGATGACTTCAAAGGTGAGCTTTCAAAAGAAGTAAAAGATTATATCGCACTAATTGAAGAGGCGATTGAAATCCCAGTTGGAATCATTGCCTTCGGTCCAGAAAGATCTGAAATTAAATTTCTAAAAGAATACTTCTAATTAATCATTCAAAATAAGAAAGATTTTTGGCCTAGGTTCTACCTAGGCCTTTCTATCTTGAACGTTGTTTTGGGAGATGGCCGTTGCAGACTACCATCATTGAGGCGAGCGCCCTATTCAGAGCAACTCATTGGCGTGTGTGATATAGGTTCTATCGCATCTTTTCTAGAGCGATGTATTTTCTTACTTTCTTAGTCAAAAGATCTTTGTGCCATACCGGAGAGAGAGAGATGATCGAAATGGCACAAAGCTTTTGTACTCGTCGATAGGGACCTTCTCAGGGAGGGACAAGTTGAGATAAGCACAAGGTGTAAGAGGAGTTTTAAAAGCAGAACAAAATAAAGCTTACTTCCTTTTGCGTTCCCTATCGACAAGATTAGAATACGCAAAAGTTGATATGCATTTGTTCAACTATTGTTAGGAATCGGTTTTAAATTGTTAAAAAATTGTCAAAAGTGCCGTGAGCGGCGCAGCAATTACAATAACTCTGCAAAAACCTTATTGTCTTTAAACTCTTTAAGTTGCACTTGATGAATTTGATTCTTCAAATCACCATCATGAGATACTTTTACGCGAATAAAGTTGGATGTATAACCTTCCCAAAGTCCGTTCTTATCTTTCTTTTCAAAAAGAACGTTAGACGTTTCACCAATAAAGTCTTCAGAGAACATATTAAGCTTAGCATCGCCTAACATCATCAGAGTCTTTACTCGACTCTTCTTTACTGGATGTTGGATATGGTCTTCCATACGTGCTGCAACCGTATTCTTTCTCTTAGAGTATGGGAACACATGAAAGTGTGTAATTGGTAATTCTTTTAAGAGGTTAAAAGTATCTTGAAATTGCTCATCTGTTTCACCAGGAAAACCACAAATAACATCGGCCCCAATCCCAGCATTTGGAAAACGTTCAATGATCTTATTTATAATGCGACGATAATCTTCCACAAGATACTTACGCTTCATCTTTGTGAGGATCTCATCATTTCCACTTTGCATAGGAACATGAAAGTGATCAAGAAACTTAGGCGAAGAGGCCATATAATCAAGAAGCTCATCTGTGATAGTATTTGGCTCAACACTTCCAAGGCGAATTCTCTCTAGGCCTTCAAGTGCATTTAACTCTTTCAAAAGATCCAGAAGTTTTTCACCTGACGTTGTTTCGTATTCACCAATATTAACACCAGTGAGAACAATTTCTTTAAAGCCTTGAGCAATAACACTCTTTGCTTCTTCAATCGCCTGAGCGATTGAGACGGCCTTAGAGCGTCCACGAGCAAAAGGAATAATACAGAATGAACAAACGTAATTACACCCGTCCTGAATCTTTAGAAACGCTCTCGTGTGACCTTCTTCTTTTGAAGTTGCCGCACCAAAGAAATCCTTAGATTTATCAATATGGATTGTATCGGTTTCATCTTCACTTAAATAATCAAAGACTTTATATTTCTCACTTGTTCCAAGAACAAGATCAACACCAGTCATTTTAGCAATGCGTGGGGCATCCATTTGGGCGTAACAGCCAGCGACGACAATCTTTCCATCAGGAGAAGCTCGATGGGCCTTACGAATTAAGTTGCGGCACGTAGAGTCCGCACCATCCGTTACTGTACATGTATTAATAAAAGTAACATCAGCACTATCACCAAATTCAACAACCTCATATCCACGCTCAACAAAGCCTTGAGAAATCGTTCCCGTCTCTGAAAAATTTAAACGACATCCTAAAGTGTGGAATGCCACTTTTTTTTGTGAATTATTATCTGTTGAATTTACTTCTGTCGTCACTGAAGTCTACCTTTATAAAGTCCTGTATTAATCGGCTTAAAATAGACTATTTCGGCTTTCGTGACAAGTTAGGCGATAAAAAATACCATGAGTAAATAAATTTAACTTCCTAAAAAAATTACTATTTTTCTTAACTTTTTTGAAAATCAGCATTGACTTCTGAACCAAGAACACTTATATTCTATCTCACCAAAACACAGATGGTCTCTTAGCTCAGTTGGTTAGAGCATCTCCCTTTTAAGGAGAGGGTCCTGCGTTCGAGTCGCAGAGAGATCACCATTTTGGTTTCCAAATCCGGGAAATAAGTTAGCGCTCCCATCGTCTAGCCCGGTCTAGGACACCGCCTTTTCACGGCGGTAACAGGGGTTCGAATCCCCTTGGGAGTACCAGTTTTATAAAGAAGCCAGACCTAGTCTGGCTTTTTTATTTTTTGGAGGCAGCAATTGCCACGATGGCAAATTGATGCCGAACAACACCGACCGACCACTACGGGAGGTCAGGTGAACCAACTAAGCAAAATAGTCTCACTTACTTTTACTCACAATAATTCAAACAGAAGCGCCACGATGGCAAATTGATGCCGAACAACACCGACCGACCACTACGGGAGGTCAGGTGACGGGCCCTATTTTTCATTCAACCTCTAATTCATCAAATAAAATAACTAGACTAACCATTTCTTTAGAAGATATGTTCGTGAAAAAGTCACTAATAGATCATATGGAGGGGATATGAGATTTCTAGGTTTATTTTTCATCTTAATAACATTAAGCACTCAAGCATTTAATCTACCAGTTGTTGGAATTGGTAGATCGGGAAAAAAACATGAAGCCTATGAGGCCATGATTTCTTGGTGTGATAAAAATAAAGGTCAAATGGATGGTTATATTTGTCGTCGTGTAAGTAGTGAGGCCCACTGCTCATACAACACTTATGTATGCTCAGGGATTTGTATTGTTGGTGAAGAAGCATTAACAGAAGAGGCCCTAAGAGACTTTCAATTTTAATTGAAAACATTTCAATACTTTAGCACTATCAGGTACGAGATTGCGTATAAGAAGTTGCGATACGCGTCTCGTCCTGAAGCTGTATACCCGCTCTATCAGGGGTCTTCAAAGTAACAAAAACTGCATAAATATTTGTCATAACCCTGTTTAAATTACAAAAAGCACGTACCATACTGTGAATAAATACTATATATTGTATAATTAATACTATTTATTAAGGGGTGTACTAAATAGTATGCAAGCGAAAGACTACTTCCATTTGAATCAAAAATATCGTGAGTTCTTTCAAATGCACGTTTTGGCAGCAGTGATGATGATTATCATCTATATTGCCTTCTCATATTTTAATATTGAGCCTCACCTTTTAAAGGCCTTTAATCTTCTTATTCCATTTAATTTATTAATGGCATTTTGTTTTCATAAGAAATACTTTAAAAACCACTTAACGGGCTTCTTTTTTTTCACCGTTGTTGTCGAAAGTTTAATGTGGACTATTTACCCACGTTTGGCCGGATACACTCCAGCCAGCTCTTTTTGTTATATTGCTGCCATTATTATTTTGGCCTTTCACCTTCAGCATACAAATATAAAGTACTGTCTCCTGCACTTTCTTATTATTTCATTTAATAATTTTATGCTTGATGATCCCAATCTCGTATTAATTACATTTCTTCATATATTCATTACAACTGTGAGTTCAATCCAATCGATTATTTTTAGAAATAACGCTACTGAAATTCTACATAAAAAAGAATTCCACAAGAATATTTTAAATCTCAAAAGCTACTTCGCTCATAACTTATTAAATCCCATCAATAATATATTGAATGTCTTTTCTTCTGGGATTAAAGATCGAAAGAAAATAGAAGAAAGCCTAATTAAAAATAGCTCTCGTATCGAAGATTTTTTAGACGAAGACTTCGATGACGTTGACCACCTACTCGACTATCAAGTTGATATTTTCAACATTCCAATTTTCAATAACTTTAAGAAGTCTTCGATTATAGTCATCTTATCGATTTGTTTATTCTATATGCTCTATACAATTGATATCCATGCATCGATTTCAAATATCTCATATACTGGCCTAGCAATCGTTATAAACTTTCTAGTTTTTGCCTTTCATCTTTATAAGACAAAGAATCACTACTCTATTCAGAAAGTAAGTTTCTTTTATCTGCTGATAGCACAAATTCTTTTTTCAGCTAAATATTACTTCAGCCATGAGTCTGCTGTCTCACTCTCTCTACTATTGAGTAGCCTTCTATTTACAATAGTCTTAGCGGCCAATACTCGAGAGAAGTATATTTATATTTTATCGACAACGGCTTGCCTTCTCTCTCTTGTCACTGCAGATACAACACATATTATTATGTTTATTTCCTTTATCATTTACTTTACGAAAGTCGTCCTAGGATTCTATTTTAAGCATGAAATTATAAATGCAAGAATTAAAGACCTTGTTAAACAAGAAATATCTTTTGAATACTCAAATAAAATAGAGAAAAACCTAATTCCACTTTTTAGAAACCTTAAAAAAGATATTGATAACTTTATTATGAATAGTAGTGATAATCTCGATACAGAGGTTTTAAAAAGTGCACAGAGCCTCACCGAAGCGGTCTATATACTTAATCAAACAGACGAAAATGGCCAAACAGATTTCAGAAATTAATTAGATAGAGACTTTGCTAATTCAATGGCCTCTTGTACTTCATTGCCTTTAAAGCCTCGTTTTTCAATATAGCGTCGAAAAAAGCCACTCGCCTTTGCCACTAAAGTCTTGCGCTTAGGAATGACAACTAACTCAGCTCGATCTTCGAGGCCATTTAAGATCTCATCCACAACTTCTTCAACAGTGATCATTTTCCAAGGGCCTTCTTTATTTCCCCCCCATAATTTGTGCCCCACGGGATCACTCGTTACATTATCCATTAATGGAGAAGGAAAGAAAGTTGGATGATAGCTTCCAACATCGACTCCGAGATGTTTTACTTCTAATCTAATACTATTGCATACAGCGAGCATTCCGGCCTTACTAGCAGCATATGATGCCTGCAAAGGACAATGAACAAATGAGGCCATCGAGCAAATTGCAGCGAGGTAGCCCTTGCTTTCTTCAATATACGAAAGTGCAGCCTTAAATGTTCTCCATGAACCATTTAAATTTATATCGATAACTCTTGAGAAGTCTCTTTCATCAGTTGTCGTCATTGGTGCAATTTGAGTTATACCAGCATTAGCAATAACAATATCAATCTGTCCGTAATGATCGTTAACTTTGGCCATTGCCTTTTTAATCGATTCGTAATCTGTTATATCAACTTCTAATCCTAAGGCGTTGAGCTCAGTGGCCTGCTTTTTAACTTGCTCGACATCAAGGTCCATTAATGCAAGCTTAGCTCCTCGCTTTTCTAATTCAAGACTCAAGGCCTTTCCTAGTCCTCCAGTTGTACCGGTAATAGCAATGACTTTGTTTTTAAGATGACTGTTCATAGCCTATTGTAGGTCCACTTCAATAACGTTTTTAAATTTTGCATGACAGTTTAAAACCTTTTTAAAAAATCCGGTTTCTTCACACTTAATATTTGAAAGATAAGTATCTTCAAATGTTACTTCAATATTTTGCATTTTTGCCATTAGCTCAACGTAGAAATCATTAGTCATCTGTTTTATGATACTTTCTTGTGATCTCTCATCAGAATAAGAAAAGCCCATTGTAGACTCTTTGAAACGTCCAAAGTCAGAAAAAGAAAATAATCTTGCATCCACCTGCTTTCTCTCTTCCATGCTTAACTTTGCCATCTTTGCCGTTCTTCCATTCCTAACGACTGAAATGCTTCCAGCTTTCTTCTTTACAGAAACATTCCATTTAACATAACCATGATTTTCTAACGTAAATGAACCAGCATAAATACTAGAACATAGAACGCTTATAATTAAGCAGTATATGTACCTCATAATCTCTCCTTTGCTCATTTATATCATGTCACAGAAGGCAGATTTTATAGCTTGTAAATATGATAGTGTGTTAATTCTTTAGATAGGTTAAAATACTGTAATTAAAGGATATTCTATGGCTTTTGACTTCTATGAGAAATTACCGGTAATCACTGATTTTAATAATATGACTGATCGACAATTCTACCGCGATCTACCAAGTGATTGGTCGATTATTGTAACAGACGTCAAAGGCTCGACAAAGGCCGTTGCAGCAGGAAAATATAAGGACGTAAACCTTATTGGTGCAGCAACAATCTCCTCAATTCAGGCAAAATTAAAGACCTTAAACTTCCCTTTCGTTTTTGGGGGTGATGGTGCAACTGTTGTTTTGCCAAATGAAGCCATTGAAAAAGTCAGAGGCGAGCTTATTGCATTAATGAATATTTCAAAAAAGAAATTTGGCTTAGAACTTAGAGTGGGAATGATTTTAAATTCAGAATTACTTGAAAAAGATATCAAAACAAAAATATCTCGCTATCGAATTAATCCCAATCAAAGTATTGCAGTCTTTAGTGGCGGTGGCCTCAAAGAAGCAGACCGTATTATTAAAGACCAATATGATAAATACCAACTTAAAGATAGTAACCCTATTGCCGATTCTGACTTAAGTAATTTGTCATGTCGATGGAACCCTATCCCTAGTAAAAAAGGTAAAATCTTAACTCTACTTATTGAATCAATTGGAGTTGAAGATCATTACAAAGAAATACTTCAAAGAATTAATGAGATTATGGGCAAAGATATTGCTCAATCGGGTCCAATGAATCTTGAAAAGATGTCATACAAAAGTTTTCTTCGCTGCTTAATTGAAGAGTCAAAATTTTCTCTTTCTTTTAAGCGACTGAAAGATATCTTCTTTTCTATTGTGCTTTTTAAATGGGGAAAGTTTAAAAACTACCCAAATGTCGAAAATTATCGCAATCAAATGGGAAGCCATAGTGATTATAAGAAGTTTGATGACATGATTAGGCTAGTTCTTGATTGTTCTAATGATCAAATCGAATCAATCAAGACTTATTTAGAAGAGCAATATCAAAAAGGAACTATCATCTACGGAACTCACCTATCAGATACTGCTCTCATGACTTGTTTAGTTGAAACAATCGATGATGGAGGGCATATTCACTTTATAGATGGAGGAGATGGTGGCTATACATCAGCATCTGTTCAACTTAAAGCCCAAGCAAAGGCATTAGTCGAGTAATAAGGTCCGATAACTAGAACAATAATTCCGACTAATTTTTTGAACATTTGATTAATGATAAACTTTTTTAGTGAAAGTATTATTAATATCAATACTATTCTTAATTTCTCCTTTATCTTTGGCCCAAAGTAAGCGCGCCAATGAGCTTTCTATTAAATTTGATAATGATGCTGCCTTTGAAACAGATAAGTACTACTCCAATGGAATTGAACTTATGTATAAAAGAAGATTTGGTGGTCAAAGCTCGTTAACAAAGTTTCGTCTTGGAGTTGCCCACAAGATCTTCACTCCAGAAGCAACTCTGAGTACAGCTGTTGTTGAAGGAGACCATCCATATACAGGATTACTCTATGGAATCTTTGGATTTAGCCACGTCAATAATAGCTATTATCTAAGGGCCGATCTCTGGTATGGAAAACAAGGCCCAGATGCAAAGGCCGGATCACTTCAGAATCTCTTTCATCGAATGACGCCATCATCAGAAGTAAATGGATGGCAAAATCAAACAAGTAATCAAACTTTTTATAATGGTGAGTTTAAGATTATAAAAATTAATCGAGGTCCCGTTTTTGAATTCTCTCCCTGGCTACAAGGTCACACGGGTGGGCTTCTTAGAGATGTAGAACTTGGCCTTAAGATGGCCATCCATCTTGGTTTTCTTGAATTCTTTACAAATGGATCTGTTGTAAATAATTACTTCAATGCCATTTTACAAGGCTCAAAGAAGCAAGATTCTACTTATGTAATTGCCAGCGAGGATATGAAAGATATCTATTATAAGGCCGATGCAGGATTTCACCTTCTCCTACAATCATTTCGTCTAACTTTAAAAGTGAATTATTATAGCGCTCAATTTGAAGGAGCAAAAGATCATACCTACGCGACTTTAGAGACAGCTTTCTACTTTTAATCTCTAAGAATTGAGTAATATTTCATATCCCAAAACTTATTGCGATGATAAATCTCACGTCTTAATGTTCCCTCATAGGTCATTCCAAGCTTTTGCATAACCCTCTCACTTGCAAGGTTTTCAGACTTACATCGGCATTGAATTCGCTCGATATCAAAGTGCTCAAAGCAATACTCAATAACAGCATCTGCCGCTTCTACAATTATCCCTTGTCCCCAGTACTCATCATTTAGGACATAGGCCAATTCCATACTCTTATTCTTCGTTGATACCCAAAAGCATCCTACACAACCAATCAACTTTCCCTCACCTTTTAAAGTAATGGCAAAAGGCTCGGGAACTCCTTGCTCGTAATTTGAAAATGCATATTTTTCGATGAAGTCGATACTATCCTGGACAGATTCATGAGGCTCCCAAAGGGTGTATTTTGATATATGTGGCTTCTTGCCATATTCGAAAATGGCATCTTGGTCACTTAGTCTAATTTCTCTAAGCTCAAGTCGTTTTGTTTCAATTTTTGGTGGATGCCACATTTTTACCCTCCCCAGGAGATTCACTAAATATCAGATTTTATTATAAAGACAAAAAATTTACATAGGAAGTGCATTTTTCTATTGTGCGAAATTTGAGACAGGAATATTATATAACCTAGATATATAAATAAGGTATATATCTTAAGTATATACTAATAACTTATGAGGAAATTAATGATGAAAAAGCTTAGCCTACTGTTACTCCTATCTTTGATGTTCAACACTTCTTTAACGTTTGCACAAGAAGATTGGTCAGACTCAACAAGTGAGACTGAAACAGCAACAGAATATGAAAGTTCTGATAATGCACCAGCAACTGATTGCTCGGCGACTGATGATTGTGTAGATACTTCGTCAGAAGAATCATCTACACTTGGATCTGAGACAACGTCCGATGACTCTGATCTAGAAGTCGAATATTAAACCCTTTTCGCAGCGGCCATAGTGGTCGCTGCCTTCGTTTACTAACCAGCTTTATCGTGTATATAATATGCTTGTGAAAGACTTAGCATTTTCAAGAATACTTTTAGATATTATGCCCTTTATCGTTCGCTCAATTAGAGACGAAGTTAAGGCCGTGGCATCTCCACGTATTTCCTATCCCCAATTTAGGGCCTTATCAAATATAGGTCGCGGACTGACGACAGTGGGAGAATTGGCAGAACATCATGGGATTAGCCAACCGGCCATGACAAAGACCATCAATATTCTTGTTGATGAAGGGCTTGTTACAAAGAAGAAGTCAGTTGAAGATGGAAGACTAACACTATTAAGCTTAAGCACTAAGGGCCAGGGACTTTACAATGAGGTCTGGTCAGAAGTTCAAGAAAAGATCTCAGTAAAACTTAAAGACTTTCCTATAAAAAATAGAAAGATGATGGTTTCAAATCTTGAGAAATTAAAAAGTATTATTAGTTAGGACTTTTGAAATCGATTGATATAAGTGCAATGCTTACAGAACTCCTCAACTCTCTTATTATTATCAAAGCCTTCTCTCATTGCAATTGCTCTGTCTGACTTTAATATACCAGCAAGGTCTTGTTCAAATGCATTTCCAAGTGGAATCTGACATTCCTTATCCAGGCAACAAGGTACGACTGTACCGTCAGCATGAATTCCAATATGTGATTTAAGAGCATGGCAACGGCCGATCTCACCCTGATTTGGAAGATCCCAAGAAGGCCAATCAAAATGCGTATCAAAATGAAGATAGACACGATTCCAAATTCTCTTACTTTTAATTGATTCAACTTGTGTACGACGATTCACTTCAATATCGTAAAAGCGCTCAAGGATCTGGAAGACTTCTTCATTTTCTTCCATAATCTGCTCATTTCGGCCGAGATTCCAAAGTCGATAATTCACATATGTCTCAGGTGAGACTTCATTTAACTCACGAGAGAAATCGAGAATAGGACGCAAGTAAGTGTAGAAATCGCGATTGGGAAAATTATCTTTATAACTTTGTATCGAAAAATTTATTTGCCTAAGAACCTTGCTTTTTAGAAGGACCTCTTTTCGATTGGCAATCACCACACCATTAGTCGTTATCTGAACAGGTACGTTATTTTCTTCACATATCTCCATCATCTTAACAAAGTTAGGATGGGCCAGCGGCTCCCCCATTAAATGAAGACATACTTGTTTCGCCAAAGGCTTAGCTTGCTTTAGAACCTTTTCAAAATCCTCAGGGCCCATCACTTTATTATCGCGTTCGACCACTGGACAGAATGAGCACTGCAAATTGCAAATATTTGAAATTTCGATAAAGATTCTGTCTAACATAATCCATTTCTAACACGCTTCATCATGGCATGTCATGCTTTTTGACGAATGGCATATAGCACTCGATAATTATTATATTCAACAAAACTTAGGGAGTTCAAAATGAAGCAATTTCTATTGGTATTAGCTATTTTTATAAGCTCGGTATCGGCCCAAGCAAGCCTTGATCAATTCTGTAAATCAAAGAAAGGCGATACTGGTCACTATAAGAATGGTGATAACTACTATATCTACAAAGGAGCTTTTCTCTATAAATTTGAAGAAGATCAAATTAGATTGATCTTTTCAAAATATGAAATCCGTTCAGTAAGAGAACACGATAATAAGATCTATATCCTTACTCCAGACTATGTTTTTGTCCACCGTCTCGGTGACTATGGATTCGTCACAAGTTTTCCAACTACCGATCAGCAAATGACAAAGAATCATCAAACGGCTCAAGATATGGCCATACTCAATGATAAACTCTTTATCGCTCACGGCTCACTTGGCCTAATAAAGATTGACCTTCTTGGAAATAGCATCGAATCAAATCATCAATTTGACCTACCTCACGAAAGAGGACAGGTATCAACAGCAACAGGAATTGATACTTATAATGGAAGACTTTTTGTGATGCTCGATAATGTTACTTACAACTTCTCAACAAAGAAGAGGGCCTATGAAGGACTGGTTATCTTAGACGAAAATATGAATCAACAAAGAGTTGTTCCAATTCGTCAAAATAGAGAAGCACTACATATGCCAAAGGCCATCATTTCTGGCGGATTCCTTATTTCAAGAAATATGCAAAACCTATATTTTTATAAATTAAGTGAATTAGATCGAGTCAGAACACTCTGGCCCAAGCGTAGACTTTACGACTTTGCAGGAGTGGATTTAGACTCAAATCCTTGGATATCAAATGGACAAGTATATGGATGCTTTAATCGATATGATGGAAAAGGGTTTGAATACATGCACAGAGAATTTCAATTATAAAATAAGAAAGCCTAGCAATTGCTAGGCTCTCTTCACTTATTAGAATAAAGTTTTATCTAACAAATTCAATATGTCCTTCATTAATTCTCTCCAATTCCTCATCTAAATTAGGAACAGAAAGTTTTAATTTAATATAGGCATCAATTTCTCTATCTCCAAGAAGAGCATTTAATTCTTCTCCATTAACAACATTTTCATTAATCATATTTCTGATTAGATCACGTAGCCCCGCAAGACCTTCAACATCACCTCTTTCAACCATTTGTTCAATTTGTTCTCTTTCTTTTCTATTAAAATCAAATAAGTGAGAGATTCCTGTTGTTGCTTGTGAAACTAGGTAGAAAGCTGCACCAATACCTTCTGAAGTTAACGAGATACCATTTCCTGTATACTGTGTACCTTTTTCAAGATTGTCAGCACCAACTAGAAATGTTGTTAGTTCAGAAGATTCTTCACTGGCCTTAGCAATAAGTTCAAGTGCCTCTTCTGTTGCCATTGAAGAAATATCAATTGGCTTCTCGAGTACTTTTGAAAGGAATTCATTTAAGTCTGTTAAAAGCTCTGATCCTTTTGTCGTCGCTTCTAAAGCTAGTTCTACGATTCTCTCAATTCGAGAAAGACGTGTTGCCTTTGACAATAGCTTTGCAACTTCTTCTGTTGCCATCGATGTAATATCAATAGGCTTCTCTAATACTCTTGATAAGAATTCATTTATATTTGTCAGTAGCTCTGATCCTTCTGTTGTACCTTGATAAGCAAGGTCTAGGATGTGATCTAGAACCTCACCAGTTTTCTCTAAGCTTGGCTCTAGGAAAATATAGATTTTTCTTGAAGCTTGAAGGCCGGCTTTTGTAGCATCTCCAGATACTTCAAAAACCATCGCAATTCCATCGGCAGTGAAACGAAATACTGGTTTTGAGACTTCAGATATTTTAATAACTTGTTTAGCAATTTGTTCAGATGTACGGTAAGAAGACTGAAGACTCTTTGAAATTAAAGCTTCAAGTTGTTCACCAGTAATATCTGCGACTTCAACTGTTTTATCAATTGAACTTTTTCCGGCATCATATAATGCCTCTGATACTTTTGAAGAAGCACCTAGAGATGCATCTCTCATTTCAACTGCGTTTGCTTGAAGTGCTATTAATGTAAGCAATGCTGCTGCTGTCATCTTTTTCATTTCTATCCTCTCTGTGTATATGTATGTTTTGTTGTTTTGTTTTATAAATGGGAGCCAAAAATGGCCCCCAGTAGGAATGATTATTTTATTCCGTATACTTGTTTAAGATTTTCTTCTAAGTTAGGAACTGTAAGCTTAAGCTTGATATAAGCATCAACTGCATTGTCATCAAGTAGAGCATTAAGATCTTCACCATTTGCGATATTTTCGTTGATATTGTGTCTGATTAGATCACGAAGACCTGCTAGACCTTCAACATCACCTCTTTCAACCATTTGCTCAATCTGCTCTCTTTCTTTTCTGTTGAAATCAAATAATTGAGAGATACCAGTTGTCGCTTGAGAAACTAGGTAAAATGCTGCTCCAATTCCGTTAGAAGTTAGAGAAATTCCCTCTCCAGTATACTCAATACCTTTTTCAAGATTTTCAGCACCTAGTAAGAACTCAGAAACCTTAGTTGACTGCTCACTTGCTTTTTCAACTAGCTTTGCAATTTCTTCTAAAGTCATTGTTGTAATATCTAGTGGCTTTTCAAAAACCTCTGATAGGAATCTATTAATATCAGTAATTAGTTCAGATGCTTCTGATGTTCCTTCAAATGCAAGCTCGATGATTTCCATTAAGAATTCACCAGTTTGTTCAAGAGTTGGCTCAAGAAAAATATAGATTTTCTTTGAAACATCAAGACCTGCTTTTGTTGCATCTCCAGATACTTCAAATACCATTGCAAGACCTTTACCTGTTAAACGGAAAGCTGGCTTAGATACTTCTGATAGCTTTACGATCTGTTTAGCGATCGTCTCTGAAGCTCTGTAAGATGACTGTAGATTCTTAGAAATAAAAGCCTCTAATTGCTCACCTGTAAAATCAGCTACTTTAACTGTTTCATCTGTAGCACTTTTTCCTGCATCATAAATAGCTTCTGAAACTTTTGAAGAAGCACCAAGAGATGCATCTCTCATTTCAACTGCGTTTGCTTGAAGTGCGATTAGTGTAAGTAGTGCTGTTGCTGTCATTTTTTTCATTTTGTTCTCCTTTTTTGTTTTTTGTATTTTTAAAATTATTGGTTTGAATAAATCTTCATTGACATAATTCGTGATTCGTTTCTTATATTTCTAATTAAATCTAGTACTCTTGCTAAATCTTGTACTTCATCTTCATAGTTTGCTTTAACATCTTCTAATAACTGGTTCTCCATCTCTTCTAATTCGTGGGCCTTTGTATTGTGACGTTCAAAGTCTGAGTCCTTAACAACTAGTGGAATTCCATAATCATGGTCATTTGGTTTAACTCTTGTTGATTTACGAAGCTCATTCCATCTGTTAATTCTTTTTCCAAGTTCAGTCTCTTCTTCCATATTCTTATCTAAGAAGTTACCAACTTCTTCATCAATATAAGCTTGCTTAATCTTAAAGATTGCGCCTGTTAGAATTGAAAGATTCTTTAAACCTTGCTCAACATCTCTAGTTTCGCCAGCAAGTTTTAACTCTTCATATTTTTCAAATAAGCGATCAACATCAAATTCTTCTAAGATGTCTTTAATAAACTTTTCACGCTTAATCTTTTTATAGCGGTGGTGGTGCTGAGGACCAACTCTTCTGCGATATACTTTGTAGTCTGATTCTTCCATTCCAAATAATGACTTCTTAACATGCTTTAAAAGGTCGATATCACTTGGAAAGAACATTCCTTGCTCTTGGGCCTTTTCAAGGTCATCTAAATCTTCCTCATTTGAAAACTTACTTTCAGTAAACTTATCTAATAGTGAGTAAGGCAGAATTACTCTTTCATGTGCAAAGTCACTACTAGGAAAAGCTGCTTGAAATAATTCATTTGATTCTGAAGCACAATTGTTAGTGATAAACTTATAATCACCTTCGTACTCCCAATATGTTTCTAGAACTTTATGGATAAAGTCACGTTTCTCTTCTTTTGATAAATAGATAGGTTGGCTAATTAGGTCTCTTAACTCTCCACCATTGTACTCATTAAGTACTTCTGGAAATGAAAGCATAAATAACACTGAATCATATCCACCAAAGACACCTTTTAACATGTCACTTTTAATATCTGAAACGTTGGCACGATAAGATAGAACAACATGGTATAATTTATCTTTTAGACAGTTCTCATCGACCTTCTTTCTAAAAGGAGCACAAAGAACAATTCTAAACATTGAGTGACCAAAACCAGAAATTACAGAGTCACCTTTTGAAGCAAGTAAGTAATCAACACGATAAACACGATCTGGGTTTATATCTCTTACTGTTTTAAGATCGTCTAAAACAATCTTAGAATAGATTTCACAATTATTATCTTCAAATGGCCTGTGATTTAATAACTCACTATAGAACTTATAATAACTTGGTCTTTTACACTTATAGTCCTTATCCATTAAAAAGAATTCAAAGTTAACAGCATTATGCTCGTCTAGATTTTCATATTCGTACGAGTCTGCTGATCTCTTATTTGAAAGATTCTTTGTTTTCTTTTTAAAGAATCCCTTCTTCCAATTTGCTAATTTAAAAAATGAATGTAGTCCACTAATCGACTTTCTATTTCTCTCTTGTGAAAGTACAGCACGACATTCTGAAGACACATGATTGCGATCTTCTTTTTCTCTTTCACAAATACGTGCCTTTGATTTATGCTCGTCCGTTCTGACATACTTTAAGTCATAGAGGTGGGCAAGTTCATGTAGAATAGTTGCCTGGGCCTTACGAAGATAATTTCGATGACCACAGTTATATTGAACTGTGCCCTCTTCATTGTTGATAATCTCGTTTATAAATAGAGAAGATATTTTTATTTCATCGCGATTAAAGAAACTTACTTTTCCGTACTTAATCCCAGCTGCATCATCACAACGATTTGTAGGAAATTTTGAAAAGGCTTCATTCTCTTTAAATTTCGTAAAGGTAATTTCAACTGCTTCACCAATGGCATCGCGAACCGTGGCCGGAACTTTCTCATCAACATTAGATAGGAATCTTTCAATATTAGGAACTAGGTCTTTTGGGACACTCTTCTTATTAAGCTTAAACACTGGCCCACTATAAGAGAAAGCCACTGTTGTTAATAAAGTAGTCACTAAGTACTTAAAAGTTTGTTGTTTCATAACATTCCTTAAACAGTTGTCTAAAACTTGTTCAGCTTGAGATAGTTAACTAGCTGAATCTCGTTCTCATTTGTTTGTTTGGAATATTATGTTGCAACCACTGTGCCAAAACTGATTTTGTTCAGTGTTTAATAGTTATTCACCCCACTTTCAATATCTTCGATATTTTCTCCGCATATACGCAATGGAGCCTGACCATTATAGCTAAGAGGAATTGTCTCCAGTAGTGTCCCCACAGCATCATCTTCATCCAGATAGCCTCGACATTCTATTGAGTTATTTCCATAAGTAATAACTTTATAGGAATAGAAGCTGGCAGGTGCCCTTTCACGTAGCTCTGGAGTTTCTTGAATACACGAGAAAAGTATTATCAGTAATATTATCCACTTTGATTTGTTCATAAGGAGTTTATCGGTTTAATTCGAATGGTGAGGAGTTAAGAAAAAATGAAAAGGGAGCTTGTGGCCCCCTTTAAGAAAATCTGAATCGCTAAAAGTTACCTGTATTCGAACCTGAACCAAAGCCTTGACTTGAGTTTGCGCTGGCCTCTGAACTAGCTGAGCTAGAACCTAGTCCACCTAAAAGGTGTCGAGAAGTGAAACGTATATAATCAATACTTTCTTCTGCACCAAATGAAGAAGTGTAAGCATGAAAGCTTGATAGGAAGTGGTGCCAAAGCATTCTTCTAAAACCTTCCTCTTCTTCTGTTCGAATAATTATTCCTGCACTTCTAAAAAGCGGTTGAACCCATCCCCAATAGAGATCAATAATCTGAGGAGTTAATCGTGCTCCAACTGAGTCCTTATCTGAGACATTCTTTGTGTTGTATGCCAAAGACAAGAATTCATCCGCTATATTCTTATGAATCATTAACTCTTGGAAGACCTCTTTGTAATTTGCTGTGAGGTTATCTGCATTTGACATCGACTCATCAACCTTGAATGGCCGTTGAGTAATTGCCGCGTTCAGATTCTCTCGAAATAAACTAAAGATAACGTCTTCTTTCGACTTAAAGTAATTATAGTAAGTCCCAATTCCCAATCCACACACCTGGGCCAATTCTCGCATTCCTACTTCATCGACCCCTTTTTGAGTAAATAATTCCATTGAGTTTTTTAGAATCATTTCTCTTGTTCGTTGTTTTTTAATCTCACGTAATCCTGCCATAACACCTCCTTCATGGTCAGCGTCGAACTAGCAGCTCCCGAGCGATTCAGTCGAGAACTCTTTCTATATTGATCATAGTCGATAGATGAATGACGCTCATCTTAATTAAGTTAAAAGATGGTAATTCATTGGTAAAAATTTAGTCAGAACACCTTCATATTTACGAAGTCGAGCTTTTTACCTATAATTTGCGAATGAAATTCCTACTTAAATTAGTTCCGACGTTAGTCTCTTGGTATTTACGATTTGTCAGACTGACTTCTAAGATAACTGTCTTAAATAAAGAAAATCTTGAAAAGGCCAAGAGCATGAGCAAGCATGGCAATTATGCTCTCGCTGCTTGGCATGAACACTATCCTACAAGTGTAATTAGTGAGATTGATACAGGCATGATTGTCATGGCCTCGAAATCAAAAGATGGAACACTTGCAGCAGATACCGTTATGAAATTAGGCTTTACTCCAACGCGAGGAAGTTCATCACGAGGCGGTGCCCAGGCCCTCGAGTCCATGATCAGTCAAATTTCGCAAACTAGTCTTTGCGCTGCAATTACGGTGGATGGGCCGCGAGGACCTCGCCACAAACCAAAACGAGGAATAGTTCACGTTAGTCACGAATGTGAAATACCAATACTTCCAATTCAATGTGTTTCCAGTAGACATATCTGCTTTGAAAAAAGCTGGGATAAGACGAAGCTTCCAAAGCCATTTGGTCATATCTACATCAATTACGGTGAACCTTTTTTCGCAAAGGGTCTAAATAAAGAAGACCTCATTAAGTATTCTGAGCAGATTGTCGCATCGCAAGAGCTACTAACTAAAGAAAATCGTCTATACGTCGACTTCTAAGTACTTAAATATACGTAATTAAATCAGAGTTTTTGATGAATTAAGTCGTGAAATTATGTGTCGGAAGTGGTAGAAATTTAAGTTAGTATTAAGAGTTCAATAAGAATACATTATATAAATACTTATTAAATATCAGAAAGTGAGATGTTATGGCAGAAAAGTTGCTTGAAATTAAAAACCTAACAGTTGAATTTCAAACTGAAGATGAATCAGTAAAGGCCGTCAAAAGCCTCAACCTATCAATTCCAAAAGGAAAAACTGTTGGACTTGTTGGTGAGTCAGGGTCTGGTAAATCTGTTACTTCCCTTGCAATCATGGGCCTAATCCCTAATCCTCCAGGTCGTATCAGCGAAGGTGAAATCCTTTATCATGGTGAAGACCTAACAAAAGTTTCAAATGAAAGACTTAGACAACTTCGTGGAAATAAGATCGCAATGATCTTCCAAGAGCCTATGACTTCATTAAACCCAGTTTTTACAACTGGTAACCAAATTGATGAAGTACTAATGCTTCACCAAGGGATGAATAAAGAAGAAGCTCGCAAGAGAACAATCGAATTATATGAAGAAGTTGGTATTCCTGAGCCTAAAGAATCAGTAAATAAATATCCTCACCAAATGTCAGGTGGTCAAAAGCAACGTGTAATGATTGCAATGGCAATGGCATGTGAGCCAGAACTTCTAATTTGTGATGAGCCTACAACAGCTCTTGACGTTACAATCCAAAAGCAAGTTCTTGAACTAATGTTTGATCTACAAAGAAAGCACGGAATGAGTATGCTATTCATTACTCACGACCTTGCTGTTATTGCAGATATTGCAGATGAAGTTGCCGTAATGTTTAGAGGTGATCTTGTTGAGCAAAACACTACGAAAGCACTATTTGAAAATCCACAACACCCATATACAAAAGGTCTCCTAGCTTGTCGTCCAAGTCTTGATGAAAACCCAGTTAGACTTCTAACTGTTGATGACTTCTTAAATGCAAAAGAAGATATTGATGTTTCATCACTTGAAATGAAGAAGCCAAGAGCAATTAGCGAAACAGAAAACCCAGTACTTCTTGAAATCAAAAACTTCAATAAGCACTTTCCAATTAAAGGTGGAATCTTTGGGCGTACTGTTGATTGGTTCAAGGCCGTTGATGATGTAAGTCTTCAGGTTAGAAAAGGTCGTACCCTAGGACTTGTTGGTGAGTCTGGTTGTGGAAAGACTACTCTTGGGCGTTCAATTCTTAGACTTCTGGAGCCAACAGCTGGTGAAGTTATCTATGATGGAATTAACGTTACAAACTTAAATAAAAAAGAAATGAGAGAAATTAGAGAGAGAATGCAAATCATTTTCCAAGATCCATACTCATCTCTTAATCCACGTATGACTATTGGTGATATCATTACTGAGCCAATGGTAATTCACGGTATTGGTTCAACAAAGAGAGAAAGATATGATGTTGCGGCCGACCTTCTTGAAAAAGTTGGTCTTAAAGGTGATCACCTTAACCGTTACCCACACGAGTTCTCTGGTGGACAACGTCAAAGAATTTGTATCGCACGTGCTCTATCACTTAAGCCAGAATTTATCATCTGTGATGAGTCGGTATCAGCACTAGACGTATCAGTTCAGGCACAAGTACTTAACCTACTTCAAGACCTTCAAGATGAGCTAGGTCTTACATATATCTTCATTTCACACGACCTATCTGTTGTTAAGTATATCTCAGATGAAATTGGTGTTATGAACAAAGGTCAAATTGTAGAATATGGTCCAGCTGAAGAAGTTTACCATAATCCAAAAGACGAATACACGAAGAAGCTTCTTAGCGCGATCCCTAGAGGGGTTCCTAAAGAGCTACTTCAAGAATAAAAGAAAGTTAAAGTTTAGTTCATAAAAAGAAAGGAGGCACAATGCCTCCTTTTTTTTATTGAGACATTTCGTATATAATAAGTTGATGGAGGTTATATATGCCAGTCATTCAATCTGAATATCAATGTCATCAATCTCTTAAGAATGGCCATATTCAAACATTGATTCCATTCTTTATCCGATGGGGTAAGCCACATGAGCTCCTCACTCGTACCTTAACAACTCCCGATGGAGACTTCTTACGCTATTACATCTCCAAAGCAGAAAATCCATTAAATCATGTCATTATCATTAGTCATGGCCTAGAAGGCAACGGTCGAGATCGCTATATCATCGATATGAAGAAGAAGTTTACGGCCCAAGGTTATGATGTCATCTCATGGGATATGCGATCTTGTGGAGGAAAACTCAATCGTACAAAAAAGTTTTATAACGCCAAGGACTTTAAAGACCTCGAATTTTTAATTGAAAATATTGCTGATGACTATGAGAAAGTTTCTTTAATGGGAATTAGTCTTGGTGGGGCGATTACAACAAATTACTTAGGAAGAAATTGCGATAACGTTCATCCTAAAGTCTATCGTGCCTTTATTCTTTCCTCACCACTTGATTTAAATGCAAGTAACAAGAAATTGAGAACTGAATTTTCGCGATTTATCTATCGCCATGCATTTGTCTACTCAATGAGAAAGAAGGTTATTGAAAAAGCCAAGGTAATGGATCTTCCTGTGGATCTAAATAAAGTAAGAAAGATTAAACATATTGATGAGTTTGATGACTATGTAACAGCTCCATTATATGGCTATCGAAATGGCGAGGATTATCGCTCTCAAGCCTCACCACTTGCCCATTTAGAAAAAATAAAAATACCATTTTATATTCTAAATGCTTATGATGATCCATTTCTATCAAAGGAAAGCTATCCCTTTAAATTAGCCAAAGAAAAAGAGAATATATTTCTTGAAGTGCCAAAACATGGTGGGCACGTGGGGTTTGTGAAGTCTTTTCGAGATGAATACTATTGGTATGAATTGAGAATCTTAGAATTTTTAAAAATGAAAATATAAAAAAAGCCTCCATGATGGAGGCTTTTGTAACTAATTTTTTACTTCTTAAATTTCACTTCGTATTCTGCTGTCGCTCCTCTATAACCATAAACTTTTATATAATAAGCTTTACTTGTTGAAACACGTAATCTTACTCGTTCATCATCTGTTGAAGACTGCTTGCGGCTTACAACTTTAAATGATCCACCTACTTTCTTATAGACAACGAAGTCTAAGTCACCTTGAGCATGAGAGAACTTGATTTCAAAATCCAATACCTCACCTGCTTTCATTTCTACTTTATAAAAATCCATCTCTTGTGAGCTTTCGATTTCAGCTTTAAATGAATCTCCCGACTCTAATTTTGCAGCTGTTTCAAATGTATTATTATCTTGTGATGGAGTTGTTGAACCATCATCACTACTATCACCACTATCAGCTAAGACTGAAGGAAAGTTTGCTTGCATATGAGGTACAATCTTACTCATTGGTACTGCCGCATTCTTGATACCTCGCCCAGTCCATCCTCCTCCGTAACCAGCATGGTGGATAGCAAAGACCTTATCTGAGTCAGCGTTAAATACTGGAGATCCTGATGAGCCGCCTAAAGTATCAGCATCATAGAATACATCTGTTTCAACTCCGACAACCTTTCCTTCTGATACTTTCTTATTCCAGTTACAATTGTAATCAGAATAGTAGTCACAATTTTGTTGGATGATATAGATACTATCTCCTTCAACAGCTTGAGTTGTTTCTAAAGTAACTTTTCCATATCTCTGTCCAGGACTTCCTTCACATTTAACTAAGGCATAATCTAAAGTTACATCATTTCCGATAAACTCATTACACTTAACCTCTGCATATTCTGACTCAGGCACTCCTTTCTCATGCTTCATAAATACTTTCATCCCAACAACATCTGATGCACTTCCAATACAGTGCTCATTAGTCATTAGAACATCATCTGAAACAAAGAAACCTGTACATCTTCCACCATTTGCAAATTGCACATCGGCCACGGCCTTCGAATTCTTTCTGATCTCCGATTCAGAATCAAAAGTCGTAACTTCTACCCAATCAACTTCTCCTACAATAATTGATCCCGTCATTGAAGTTGCATTACCTGCAGGAACTGAATCTCCACATGAGACCGTTAAAAATGTGGACATTACGACTAAAAAAACCATGTAACCTTTCACTGACATACCCTCTCCTCAAATCTTCCTGTTTGAACTCACTCCAGATTCCCCTAATGAATCTGTTGATTAGGTAAGTTATAGAAAAATTGAAGCTAAATAAGAATGGCCATGGAGTTTCAGGAAGTTAAAAAGGCCCAAAGTTAAGCAAATGTAAGAAAACTCACATATATTACACCCGCTACACATAAGAAATAGGTGCAAAATGATCCCTCTATGATGATTTAATCAATTGGAACTATTTCAACATCTGTATTTTTGTAACTTTTTAACTCTTTTGGAATAAGTTTTAGAATAGTTTCTTCAATAGCATCAATTACTTTCTCTTTATAGAAGATACGACTATAGGCAATAGAAACTTCACGTGTCGGAACTGGTTGTTTAAATGGACGAACCATTTTCTTGCGTGCACCAGTTATATCTTGGACATCAAGATGAGGAATAATAGTGTAACCACTATCCTTTGCCACAAGATTCTTTATCGTCTCTAAAGAGCCACTTTCAAAATGCTGAAAGCCTTTTACTTTCTTACATAGATTTAAAACTTGGCCTCTTAGACAATGACCTTCTTGTAGAAGCCACAGGCCATCTTTATCAAGGTCTGAAAAGTCTAATTGGGTCTTGTGGTAAAGTTCATGATCTTTTGAAATGAAACCATATAGTGGCTCATAAAATAATACTCTTTCAATAATTTGATTATTATGAAGAGGAGTGACTAGAAGACCAGCATCAAGCTCATCACGGTCTAATTTATCAATAATTTCTTCAGTTGTTCGCTCTTCAATAATGAGATCAACTTTAGGGAACTCTTTCATAAAACGACTCAAAAAAAGAGGAACGAGATATGGTGCAAGAGTCGGGATAACACCTAATTTAAACTCACCTTCAATTCCAACGATTGGATCACTGGCAATATCTTTTAATTTTTTAAACTCTCTTGTAACAACTCTTGCTTGAGTAATAAAGATCTCACCTTCAATTGTTGGTACAATAGGATTCTTAGAGCGATCAAATATAACAAAACCCAAACTATCTTCGAGCTTCTGGATTTGCATACTTAAAGTTGGTTGTGAAACATGGCATTCTTCAGAAGCTTTTCTGAAGTGGCGGTGTTTATCAACAGCAAGTACGTATTCCAGTTGTGTTATTGTCATAACAAAAAGTCTCCGAAAGAGTTGATTTATAGAATCTATATTATATCATACTTCCATAAGCGGAGCCTATATGCAAAATAAAATTAATCTCTTAGAGAGCCTCTCTACTTTAGATTTATTTATCTTTTTTTCAATACTTGGAATTACAATAGCAAGTGTAATCTACGGTCAGTACCGTATGAATAAAACAAATGAAAAGGAAACTTTTCTCGATCTCTTAATCATGGGAAGACGATTAACACTTCCTCTTTTTATCGCAACTTTAGTAGCAACTTGGTACGGAGGGATTTTTGGGGTTACTGAAATCGCCTTTAATCAGGGGATTTACAACTTTGTTACTCAAGGGGTGTTTTGGTATGTCGCCTATATTATCTTCGCTCTATTTCTTATTCATAAAATTGAACCATATCGTGCCGTAACACTTCCAGACCTGGTAGGAAAAATGTTTGGGCCAAAGTCTGCAAAGATCACAGCAATCTTTAACTTCTTCAATGTTATTCCTATTGCATATGCAATTAGTTTAGGGATTTTTATTCAGCTACTCTTTGGAGGCAGCTTATTTGCCAATACAGCAATAGGCGTAAGCTTTGTTGTTCTCTATTCAATGTGGGGAGGACTTCGCTCCGTTGTTTACTCAGACTTAATTCAGTTCTTTGTAATGTGTGCAGCAGTCTTACTTGTTCTCGTTTTTTCAATATTTGAATTTGGTGGAATAAGCTTTTTGAAGGCCAATCTCCCTGAAAGCTACTGGAGCTTAACCGGTAAGAACTCACTTGCAACGACATTTGTCTGGGGATTCATTGCTCTTTCAACTTTAGTTGATCCAAACTTTTATCAAAGATGTTTTTCTGCTGTAAATGGAAAGGTTTCTAAAAAAGGTATACTTATCTCAACTGCCATTTGGTTTTGCTTTGATATTTGTACAACATTCGGTGCAATGTATGCCAAGGCCGTCATTCCAAATACAGAAAGCTCACAAGCATACTTAACTTATGCCGTACAAATTCTTCCTCACGGACTTAAAGGTTTTTTACTTGCAGGAATTATTGCAACAATTCTATCAACTCTGGACTCATATCTATTCATAGCTGGTACAAATTTAGCTTACGATCTAGCGCCAAAAAAGCTTCGCGGTCGTGTTTGGATTCACCATTTTGGTGTTATTTTTGTTGGCGTATTAACAGTAATTATGTCCGTTTATTTTCAAGGAAATATAAAATCTGTTTGGAAAACATTAGGCTCTTTTTCTGCCTCGTGTCTACTGCTTCCAGTCATGTTTGGACACCTATTTCCAAAGAAAATCTCCGACAACCAATTTGTGACGGCATGTATAGCAGGAGTCATCACTACTGCAACGTGGCGACATATACCAAAAACTGGCTTCTACCAAAATATAGATGAGCTGTATATGGGTATTGTTGCAACTAGTCTAACACTGATTTCTTACCACCTAATTAGGGATAAAAAACTGGTCGGATAACTGTCAAAATTGTATCCTAGGGACTTAATTTTATATGCTTTTAAGTATGATTTTAAGTCAAAGGAATACATATGTCGGAAACAAAAACTGATAAGGCGCAAGTGGACGCGCAAAAAATTCAAAAGGCCCTTGATTATCACTCAATGGGTAAACCAGGTAAAATTGAAGTTATTGCAACGAAGCCATGTTTAACTGCTTCGGATCTAACTAAAGCATACTCACCAGGTGTTGCTCATCCATGTCTAGAAATTGCAAAAAACCCAGATGATGTTTACAAGTACACTGCAAAAGGAAACCTTGTTGCTGTTGTATCAAATGGTTCAGCGGTTTTAGGTCTTGGAAATATTGGACCTGCAGCTGGTAAGCCAGTAATGGAAGGTAAAGGTATTCTATTCAAGCGTTTTGCCGACATCGATGTATTCGACATTGAAGTAGATGAGACTTCTGTTGAAGGAATGGTAAACGTTGTAAAGTCACTTGAACCAACTTTTGGTGGGATCAACCTAGAAGACATCAAAGCTCCTGAGTGTTTTGAAATTGAAAAACAATTAATAGAAAAAATGGATATTCCAGTATTCCATGATGACCAACACGGGACTGCAATTATTGCAGCAGCTGGTTTCATCAATGCCCTAGAATTATCTGGAAAGAAAATCGAAGATGTAAAAGTTGTCTTCTCTGGTGCAGGTGCCGCTTCAATGGCATGTGCAAATATCTTCTTCGCTCTTGGTGTAAAAAACGAAAACTTGATGATGACAGACTCTCGCGGTGTTATCTACAAGGGCCGTAAAGACGGAATGAACGAATACAAAGAAAAGTACGCAATTGATACCGATGCAAGAACGCTTGGCGATGCCATGAATAATGCTGATGTATTTATTGGTTGTTCAGCAAAAGGTGTTTTAACAAAAGACATGGTTAAAACAATGGCCTCTAATCCAATTATCTTTGCAATGGCCAATCCAGACCCAGAAATTCTTCCAAGTGAAGTTGAAGAAGTTCGCGATGACGCTATTATGGCAACGGGACGCTCAGACTTCCCTAACCAAGTTAATAATGTTTTAGGTTTCCCTTCAATCTTTAGGGGGGCCCTTGATGTTCGCGCTAAGAAAATTAATGAAGAGATGAAACTAGCTGCTGTCTATGCTCTAGCAAATCTTGCAAAAGAAGAAGTTCCTGATGAAGTTAAATTAGCTTATCAAGGTGAAGACTTTAAATATGGAAGAAATTACATCATTCCAAAGCCATTTGATACAAGAGTTCTCACAAAGCTTGCACCAGCAGTTGCAAAAGCAGCAATGGATACAGGTGTTGCAAGAACAAATATTACAGATCTTCAAGAGTATTCAGAGCACCTAGCAAGTCGTCTATCGGCATCTGGTGCATTTATGAAAACTGTTCGAGATCGTCTTGCTTCACAAATTAAAGCTCGTGATGGAAAGAAAATTAAGATGGTATTTGCAGAAGGTGTTAATACGAGAATTCTTCATGTTGCTAAAACACTAGCAGAAGGTGATGCAATTCAACCAATCCTTCTTGGTCACCCAGATGATATTAGAGCTAAGATTAAATCACTCAACCTTGATGATGTTCTTGATGATAGCATCGAAATTATTCGCCCACGTAAAGCTCCAAATTTCAAAGAGTTCTACACTGAATATTGTGAAATGAAACAAAGAGAAGGTGTCTCTCTAAATGCAGCTGAAGACTTAATGATTCAAGAGAATTACTATGGATCAATGATGGTTAAAAAAGGTCTAGCAGATACATTTATTGCTGGTCCAAGTCTTAACTATAGTGACTGTCTAAAGCCAGCTTTAAGCGTAATCGGTGCACAGCCAGGAAAGAAGGCAGCCGGTGTCTTTATTCTAGTATTTAAAGACCGTGTTCTATTCCTAGCAGACACTACAGTTCAACCAGATCCTTCAGCAGAAGATCTTGTGGAGATTGCAAAGTCGACTCAGCACTTATACAAGTCTTTAATGAGAAGAGAGCCAAGAATTGCATTCTTAAGTTACTCTAACTTTGGTGACTCAAAACTTCCTGATGCAAGAAAAATGAAAAACGCAACGAAGATGGCAAAAGAGAAGTACCCTGAATTAATTATTGAAGGGGAAATGCAGGCCGACGTTGCAGTTAATGAAAATATTATGAATCACCTATTTGATTTCAGTAAGCTTGGTGGTTCTGCAGATATCCTAATCTTCCCAGAACTTAACTCAGCAAATATTTCATATAAGTTACTTGCACAATTAAGTGAAGCTTCAGCAATTGGGCCAATTCTTGCTCCAATGAATCAAACAGTTAATATCATTCAAAGAACTGCTTCGATTAAAGAAATTGTTGACTCTTGTCGCTTAACAGCTCTAAGAGCACTTGAAGAACCGAAACACTAATAAAAGGATCTAATATGAGTTTTAAAAAGAATATAATCTCAACAGATAAAGCACCAAGTGCAGTAGGTACTTACTCACAGGGTGTCGAATTCAATGGCGTTTTCTACTTTTCAGGACAAATTGGAATTGATCCAGCTGACGGAGTTCTTAAAGAAGGATTTGTTCCACAGCTTGATCAAATCATGAAAAATATAGACGGCCTTTTAGAGTCTCAAGAGCTTACAAGAGAAAATATTATTAAAACGACAATCTTCGTTACAGATCTTGCAAACTTCGGTGAAGTAAATGCTGCTTATGAAAAGTATTTTACAGCGCCGTATCCAGCAAGAAGCTGTGTACAAGCAGCAGCTCTTCCAAAAGATGCAGTTGTTGAAATTGAAGTTATTGCTGCAAAAAACTAGTTTAATATATGTTTGATAAGAAGTATGTATTCGAGACCACAGAGACAAGATTTTGGAGAAAGGCAACGAGCCTTTTCTTCAAAGTCTTATTTGTTTTCCTCGGATACTCTCTTCTTTCTTATATCCTCATACTCTACTCACAAAACGAAAACGTAAAAACGAAAGAGACCTTCTTTAAAAAGAGGCCTGACCTTATCGCCGTCTTCACTGGTGATCGCGGACGAATTCAAGAGGCCATAAAACTAGCTAAGGAATACAATCAAGAAAATATTCTGATCTCAGGTGTTCACACAAATAATAATGTAAATATCCTAGTTAGAACTCATGATATTACAGATGAAATTAATCATGACTTTCTTGATATTGATTATAATGCGAGAAATACCCTGGAAAACGTTCTTGAGACACTACAGGCCTTACGTAAGAAGAGTAATATTGAAACTGTTTTAATCGTTTCTCACGATTATCACATCCTTAGAATCAAATCGATTCTAAACTACAGAAGAAGAGAAACTGATAATTACCAATTCTATTACTGGGGGGTCAAGTCTGATCTCGCATCTTTTAGAAGTCTAAAAATCATCTACAAAGAAGTATTTAAATACTTCAGAACACTTACTTACTTAGCTCTTGCAAGTAAAGATTAAAAAATACAAAGGGAGGAATAATGAATATCGTTCCATCAATTATGGCAACTAAGAAAAGTGCCGCAAAAAACCTACGTTCAACAGTAACAAAAGTTTATCTTCTAACTACTGAAGCTCTTAAAGACAGTAAAATTACTCATTCAGAAAGTATTCCAGAATGGATTATTGAGAGAATTGGAGATGAGAAAGAAGTTAGTATCCTTGGTAGTGAAGGACCAATTATCTTTAAGGTTATCGACACTCAAAGCCAAGAAGATCAACACTATAACCTCATTGCTGACAGCAATTACTCTATTGCCAGAGAGGCCCTAGGCTCTCTTGTTGGAAGCATTAAGAAAGAGCGCTCTAAGAAAGTTGAAATCAATTTCTTTGGACTAGATGAAGAAATGGTAACTGGTGCAATCGTTGGTTTAGAACTTGCGCTATATCGTTACAACGAAGAGTTAAGTCATGGTTCAATTACATTCCTAGATGATGGGAAGAAAGTTAAAAAATCAATTGCTGATAAAGCACTGGCCATTGCTCAGTCAATTAATACAGCAAGACACCTAGTAAACCTTCCAGCAAACTTACTTAACCCAGTAACTTATACAAATGCTGTAAAGAAACACTTTGCAAAGTCTTCAACAATGAAAGTCGTTGTCTACGATGAAAAGAAGCTAGAAAAAGAAAAGTGCGGTCTAATCCTAAGTGTTGGACAAGCTGCTGCAAATCCTCCAAGAATTGTTCATTTAAAATATAGGCCAGCAGGAGCAAAGGGAAAACCTACTGCAATCGTTGGAAAAGGTATCACTTTTGATAGTGGTGGACTTAATGTTAAAAGTGGCGCCGGAATGGGTGTTATGAAAAAAGACATGGGTGGATCAGCAACAGTTATGGGCTTTGCTACATGGCTTGAGAAATCAGGAGTTAAAAAGAAAGTTGATATCTATCTAGCTCTTGCAGAAAATGCAATTAATGAGCACGCTTCTCGTCCAGGAGATATCTACACTTCTCGTAATGGACTTAAAGTCGAAATTGGAAACACTGATGCAGAAGGAAGACTAGCTCTTGCAGATGCAATGGATATTGCAATCACTCAAAAAGAAAAACCTGAAGTACTTATCGACTTCGCGACTCTTACAGGTGCAGCAAAAGTTTCAATGGGTGATTTTGTTACAAGCATGTTTGCAAATGATGATGAACTCGCTGATAAGCTTTTAAGAGCATCACAAGCAAATGGTGATCTTTCGTGGCGTATGCCTCTTTACCGCCCATATTATAAAGGATTCAAATCGAATTTTGCAGATATGAATAATATGTCTAAGGTTAAAGGTGGCTCAATTGGTGCTGCTCTTTTCCTAGAAAAGTTCATTGGTGATACAAAGTGGGCACACTTTGATATCTTCGGTTGGACATCAGGATTTAGGCCATCACTTGTTCAACAAGGTGGATCTGGTCAAGGTGTTGAAACGCTAATTGGTTACTTTAAAAATTAGGTATAAAAAAAAGCAGGCTTATGGCCTGCTTTTTTTATCTTAAAAGGGCTATCCCCTTGTAACAGAAATTACGGCATCTAGTGCCTCAAGACCCGAGATGGTCTTTAAAAGTTCAGAATAATCTTTTACTTCAATTTCAAAAACTAAACTTCCCTTTCTATCTTGCGTTGACCTTGCAACAGCAGAGCGAATATTAACCCCTAAGTTACCAAGCTCTTTTGAGATCATCGAAAGGATACCTGGACGATCATGTGTTAGAACTCTGATATTTACAGGATGCTTAAAGCTGAAATTCTCATTCCATTCTACAGCTATTTGTCTTCCAACATCACCAACATCATAACGTGTACAATCTGAGCGGTGAATTGTAATCCCTCGTCCTCTAGTGATATAACCAATAATCGGATCACCTGGAATTGGATTACAACAACGGGCCATTCTAACCATTAAATCATCAAGGCCATCAACGATAACTGCATTATCTTTATGGGCACGTCTCTTTGCCGTTTTAGAAATTGTCGTAGAAAGAGTATCTATCTCTTTCTTCTTTGTTTCGTCTTTATCGTGATCATCTTTTAAGCCAGGAATACATTCAATAACCTTATCAACGTGAAGCTTACCTGCTCCAACGTTATTGTAGATTTCACTAAAAGTTTTTATATTAGAAAGCTTCTCTTTTGCATTATCTAATTCATTTCTTTTAAGAACCGCTTTTAAGCTTGTTCCTAGAACTTTAAATGCTTTATCTAAAGTTTCTTTACCAACTTCAATATTTCTTTCACGTTCAGCTTTTAAAAGATAAGATTTGATCTTGGCCTTAGCCTTTGATGATCTTACAATATTAAGCCAGTCTTTATTTGGTGTTTGAGTCTTAGAAGTTAGAATCTCAATTGTATCCCCAGACCTTAGAGAATATTTTAGTGGAACCATTCTTCCGTTTACTTTTGCACCAACACAGCGATTTCCGATATCAGTGTGTACACGATAAGCAAAATCTAGTGGTGTCGCATTATCCTGTAGTTCGAAAACATCACCATTTGGAGTAAAGACAAAGACTCCACCGACATCTAAGTCGTTTTTAACATGTGACATGAATTCAGAACTATTGTCTGTATCTTTATTATACTCAAGAAGTTCTTGTACCCAATCAAGCTTAGTTTTACCTGATGAGACACCCTCTTTGTACTTCCAGTGGGCCGCAATCCCTCGTTCAGCAACTTCGTGCATTTCCTGGGTACGAATTTGAATTTCAATTCTCTCTGCCTTAGGCCCGACAACTGTCGTGTGAAGAGATTGATAATTGTTAACTTTTGGAATAGCGATATAATCTTTAAAACGACCAGGAATTGGAGTAAAGGCCGAGTGAATAATCCCAAGGGCCTTATAACACTCAGTGATATTATTTACGATAATTCTAAAAGCAAGGATATCGTGGATTTGTTCAAAGTCGACACCACGAGAAACCATCTTCTTATAAATTGAATAAAAGTGCTTTGAGCGTCCTGTAATATCGGCCCTTACAGAATACTCAAATAGCTTTTCTGTAACAACACCTATCGTTTCACCAATATAATTTTCACGTTCAGACTTCTTCATCGCAACTTTTTCAGCTAAGCGATAATATACATCTGGATGTAAATAGCGAAGACAGATATCTTCAAGTTCAATCTTAACTGAGTTAATACCGAGTCTTGAAGCTAATGGAACATAAATATCCAGAGTTTCTTCAGCTATTCTTTTTTGCTTTTCTTCACGCACATATTGAAGTGTTTTCATATTGTGCATTCTATCTGCAAGCTTAACAATAATGACCCTTAAGTCCTGGGCCATTGCTACAACCATCTTACGAAAGTTTTCTGCTTGAGATTGTTCCTTTGACTTAAATTTCATTTTTGAAATCTTTGTCAGGCCAACAACAATTTGTGCAATCTCTGTCGTAAACTCTTTTTCAATCTCTTCTGGTGTTACATTACAATCCTCTACAACATCGTGTAAAAGACCTGCAATGATAGTATCCAAATCCATGTGTAACTTAACTAAAGTCGCTGCTACATTTAATGGGTGAATAATATACTTTTCACCAGAGCTTCGCATTTGCCCTTCATGTGATTTTTCAGCAAAGAGATACGCTTTTCTCAATAGAGTAAAGTTCGCATCGGGATAATAGGCTTCGACACGTCGACAAAGTTCATCAATATTTAATTCACGCTCGTGAGTGAAATCAAGTTGCTGGTACATTTATCTAAGGATTCCTTCAAAAATATCTTTTAAGTCTAAATATGCTTTTTCTAGTTCGTCATTTACGACAAGATAGTCATAGTCATCTTTACGAAGTAATTCTCTCTTCGCATTTTCAAGACGAATATTAAGACTCTCCTCTGTCTCAGTCCCTCTACCTCTTAGCCTATTTTCTAAAGCTTCAACGCTAGGAGGAGCAATAAAGATTACTCTTGCGCGATCTCCAAAGTATTCTTTAAAAGAATCAGTTCCTTGAATATCAAGATCAAAAAGTAAGTTGTGACCTTTTGAAATCTCATCTTCAACAAACTTCTTTGAAGTACCATAATAATTCCCGTGAACCTTGGCCCATTCTAGAAATTCATCATTTTCTTTACGATCAAGAAACTCTTGTTCTGAGATGAAATTATAATGTTGTCCATTTATTTCACCTTCTCGTGCTTTACGAGTTGTAAAAGACACAGATTCAAGTAAATCAAGAAACTCCGCTTTAATTCTCTTTATAAGCGTCGATTTACCTGAGCCCGATGGAGCAACAATTACGATTATCTTTCCTTTATTCATCATATTACTCGAGGTTTAATCCTTGTTCACGAATCTTCTCAAGTTGAACCTTCATTTGAACAACGGCTTCAGAGATCTCTTGTATCGTTGACTTCGAGCCAGTTGTATTTGTTTCTCGGTTCAACTCTTGAACTAAGAAGTCCAGTTGACGTCCAACTTCTCCACCTTTAGATAGAATATCATTTAACTTCGTCAGGTGGGCATTAATTCGGTTAATTTCTTCGTGAATATCCATTTTCTCAAGATAGAAGATTACTTCCTGCATAAAGCGAGGCTCATCTGTAGGCATTGAAGTTTTGTATTCTTCAAACTTCTTTTCTAATCTTTCTTTTACTGTATCTTGAAATTCTTGAGATTTATCTGTGACTACCTTAAAAAAGCTTTCATATGCTTGTTGGTGTTTTTCAATTACACTCAGCATCTTCTGGCCTTCGCTTCGACGTGACTCTTTTAAATTTTCAATCGCCAAATCTAGCGCCTCTAAGGCATAGCTCGACATTTTTTCAATAGAAGACTCATCCACTTCTTTCATGAATTCATTTCTTAAGAAATCTGTCGGTTTGATATCAAGTTGAACATCATTAGCATCGGCCAAAATTTTCATGGAACTAACAAATGCGTTCACTTTTTCTTTATCGATATCATCAAAACGTGATTTAGTTTCAAGCTTCTTGTAATTGACATTAATATCAAAACTTCCTCGCTTAAAGTTTTTAGCGATGCGATTTCTCATTTCTAATTCAGTGCTATTAAAAAGTGAGGACATCTTAAATCTAATGTCTTTAAAACGGTGATTAACTGTCTTAATCTCAACAGTTAATTGAAGTTTGTCATCTCCAGCTTCGCCTTTACCAAAACCAGTCATTGAATGTATTTCTTTGGCCATTTCCTCTCCCAATGAATGACTTTTTTAACCTAATTAAAAGACCTTATCAACAACAAGCTTTATAATAATATTCAATATTTACTAGCTTATTTATAACGCAGTCCATATCAAATCTATTGCTGCTGAATTGGCCCCTTAGATTACTCTAAAGTCCATCCATCAACCTTGCCTTTACTAAAGAAAACATATTTACTGTCCCCATTCTCATAGAAAGTCCAACGCTCATTGCCAAGTCTAGGATTACCGGCCGTATCAACTCGGTGTGGATTTCCCCATCTCTGTATAACGGCTTTCTTATCCATTCCGATCTCGATTTCACGATGTGCCTGTGCTCTTGGTGAATAATGAAAAACTGAAGCTAAATTACGACTTTTTGCGCTCGTCTTTCTATTATGTCTAAAACTTCTTTGATTGCGGTAAGCATATAGATTCTCATCATACTCCTTTTGTTCATATCGCCCTAAACTTAAATAATAGAGCTTTTGTGAATCATTTTCAAAGTAGCGCTCTTTACGATAAAACTCTTCGCGATCAGCTGGCCTTAGGCTATTAAGCTTACCTTGTAGCTCACGCTTAAGCCTTCGATCCTGGGTCCACTCTGGATAATCTTCTTCACTTGCGGGAGTTCTCTCCATCATCTCTTCACGAGTATAGCGTTCATAACTTGGATCGCCCCCAACTGTATCAAAGGCCTTTCCTGGGCTAAAAAGTGCAAATCCATCATCTTCTTCTGTTCCCATCTCATTTAAGAAACGACGGTCCATAGAAATTGGCCCACACGAAACGATTGCTATTAATGAAAGTAATGTTAATGCTTTAAGCATAATTTCTCCTTACTTATCTCCCCCATCTTCTGCACTTTACGGTGAAAATAGGTGAAATTCTTAAAATTTGCCCACATTTAGCTCAATTTCAGCAAAATCTACCTAGCTAAATGTTTTACTCAGGAATACTTAGGAAATCTCATTTCCTACCGATAAGAGTTAGAGAGAATAATGGGGATTTTCCATATGATGGACAAATGGGTCAAACTTGAAAATTTAATCAATGGGCTTTTAATTAAGCTTGTTAACTTCTTTAAGAAGTTAACGCCCAATAGTTTCAAAAATACATACCTTGGAGTTAAGAAATCTATTAGTAAATTCTTTGCAACCTTTGCAAAGATCCCTCTTTTATTTAAAGAAAATGGAAAACGTTGGTTTATGGCAAAGCTTGCCATCATTATCAGTTTTCTAATGGCCAAGAAAGAGTCTGCGGCGAAACTAGTAGCATCTCTAAAAGGCTTTAAGTTAACGGGAGAGCTTCCTCTCCTAATGTATAAAAGTACACAGCAATTTGTATCAAAGAATATTGTCGCAAAAGTTGCTGCACTATCTCCAGCAAAAGCAGTAGGTCTTACTTGTACCCTTACAGTCTTTTCACTTGGAGGAATTTCTGTTTATCAAAATGTAAAAGAAATTGCTGATAAAACATCCCCAAAGCAAGTTAGAAAAATTGCAAGTGTATCTAAAGAAGACAAAGAAAGATGGGGAAGAACAAGATTTCGCAATATTCAAAAACAACGAATCTTTCTAAGGAATGTCTATATTCCAATTTATATCAAGAATAGAAATGGAATGAAGAACTTACAAATTGATGTTTCACTTAAAACTAATAATCGCTACACCGCTCGTTACTTCTACAAGCCAGAAAACGAGATCATGATACGCGATCGATTAAACTCTTCTCTCCAGGCCGTCGTACCTAACTTTCCTCTCGAACCAGAGGGAAAGAAGATTATTAAGGAAAAAATTCGCAGAGAAGTTAATCATCTCATAGAAGACTTAAAGATCGAAGGCCGTGTCGATGAAGTATTCATTCACTCAATTTTAAATGGCTAGAACGGAACGAACGGTCTGATCTGATACCTTCAATAACTTTGATGTCGCCTTTACATTTTGATGACAACGATTATAAACCTTTAAAAAGTACTGATATTTAAGTTCTCGATAACTCGGAAGATTTTCTTCGATATCTGAAACGAGATTACTTTTACAAGTAAGCTTCAAAAGTGCTTCATCAATTTCACAATATGTTAGTAAACTTCCCTTTGATTTAATTTTCTTCTTTTTTATATGAGCATTGATTTGTCTTATATTACCAGGCCATTCATATCCATGATAAAAACTTTTCAATTTAGGATGAATTGTAATTCCAAATTTCATCTCATATGAATCTAGAATATCTTGTAGCCTGTCTTTATTTTTACGAAGAGGCTTTAAGAAAATAGTTTCCTCAGAACTGATTCGATAATAGAAGTCTCTGCGCATCTCTCCCTTATTCACTAAGTTTAATAAATCTTGACCAGAAGAAACAATAAGACGAGTTTTCACATATTGTGGTTGATTCTCTCCAACAGGATAATAGAGCCCATCATCGAGAAAGAGTAGCAATTTAGTTTGCAGCTCTTTTGATATCGAATCAATCTCATCTAAAAAAAGAGTTCCTCCATTAGCACGTTTTAATGCTCCATCCTTATCATTTACTGCTCCAGTAAAAGACCCTTTTCGATGGCCAAATAATTCTGATTCAAGAGTTCCTTTTCCAAAGGCACTTAGATTTAAATGAACAAACTCCCCTTTAACTTGGCTTTCTTCATGTAGTTTTTTGGCCAGAAATGATTTTCCTGTTCCCGTTTCACCTTCAATTAAAACATTAAGACTGGGATGAATTGAGTTAATTAATTCTGAATGAGAGCGATCATAGGAATCACAATTTATTGGAGCCTTAATCTTAAGTTTATTGCGGCCAATAATAACTTCATCTCCAATTCTTAGATATGCATGAGAAGTATAAACACCATTGACCTTTATAAGATTTCCTCCCTTTTGATTACATGAAATACTGTAAATATCCCCAATATTTGTTGGAATTAAACTAATGCGAAATTTAACTTCAAGACCTTCATCAGGATTTATTAATTTAGGTAAAGTGATACTTGTGGCCGAAATAATCAGATCCTGACCACTTAAAACCAGATCATACCTTGTTCTCTTGAGCTCAATACGCCTCTTTCGTCCAAAAAGTGGTGTAATTTCTATATGATGGCCGAAATGGCAAAATGTATCTTTTACAAGCTTATCTAACTTTGGTACTTCTATCATGATATAACTCCTTGGAAATTAAGCACACTATAAATAATTGGAAGATAAAAGATATGGAATATAAAGTTGCCAGAGGTACTACAAAATTCAAATACGGAATGACTGATTCAAATCAATTAGTTGAATGGTTAAATGAAGAAAAACCAATTGGAGTAAGCTTTATTGGGCGCTCTAATGCAGGAAAATCTTCAACTATCAATTCTCTTTTTGGAAAGAATACAGCAGTTACTTCAAAAACTCCTGGTCGAACTCGACAAGTAAATATCTTTTCGTTTCAACTTGAAAAGGAAGGAAAACCTGTTGAGGACTTACCTCCATTTTACCTCTTTGACCTTCCTGGATATGGACATGCAAAAGTTTCTAAAGACATGAGTGCACAGTGGGCCCATCTAATGGATGAGTTCTTTAGAAATTGTGGTGATCAGAATCTAATGCTTAATCTTCAAGATGCTAGACACCCAAATCAAAAAGCAGACCTCGTCTTTAGAGATTACCTTGCTCCTTTTGGGCATGAAGCATTTTTACTATTTAACAAATTAGATAAGCTAAAAACTCAAAAAGAAAGAGCGGCGCTTAATAAATTAAAGCCAGAGATCTTTAAGCAACATAAATGGGTTTCGCAAATTCACTTTATTTCGGCATTAAAAGGCAAAGGTCTTCCTCAACTAGAAGATGCCATTGTAAATTATCTACTCTTACAAAATGAGCTTAATAAGCAAGCTTCAATGTAAGAAAGATTATTTCTTAGATTTAATTTTTGAGACATCTTTTTCCATAAGATCGAGCTGATTTTCGTACTCTTCAATTTCTTTTAAGAGTTCATTAACTCTTGGATTTTCCCACTCTAATATTCCACTACGAAGATGTTTAGCGGCAAGCTGGCCAAGTTCTTGATACTTCTCATTGAGAGCTGCATTAGTATGAGAAGCAGTAAGCATTTTCTTACCAATAACAGTAGCTTTTGACAGTTCCTGAGAGCAGTCATCAACTATTCTCTTAATCTTGGTTTTCCATTCCTCTTTTTGCATAATTCACTCTTTCAGATAGAATAAAGTAAGGGTTTCCCCAATAATTGTTATAGCAACATCTTACAAAAAGTTGAGTATGATTTCATTAGATTTTTTCACTAAAAAATTCATTAGTTTTGAACAAGTTCTTGAAAAAAAGCTCTCAGCTTACTTAGAGATGCTTACCAGTAAAGAAAAAGAACAAGTTGAGAAATCTTATCAAGCACTTCTTGAAAAATACGGTGAAAATGAAGATCCTTGGGGACTAAATATCCCAAAGGCCAGAAAGAGTATCGAAATACTCTACGCCATATATCAGCATTATTTTAAAGTACGCTTCTTTGGTAAAGAAAATATTAAAGACGAACATTATATGGTTATCTCAAACCACTCAGGACAAATCGCTATTGATGGCCTACTAATAGGCTGTGCCTTTGCTTTTGAAGTTGATAAACCAAGAGTTTTAAGGCCAATGGTAGAGAGGTTTTTTACAGCACTTCCCTTTATAAATAAGTGGTCTGCTGAGTGCGGAGCAGTCTTAGGTGACCGCGATAATTGCCTAAATCTTTTAAAACGAAAAGAATCTCTACTCATCTTCCCAGAAGGTGTTCGTGGAGTATCAAAGAGTACCAGTGACTTTTACAAACTTCAGGACTTTACAACAGGGTTTTATCGTATGGCCCTTAAAAGCGGAGTTAAAATACTTCCTGTTGCAGTCGTTGGAGCTGAAGAAGTTTTCCCTTATGTATATCAAGCTAAAGGGATTGCCCAAGCACTTAATCTTCCCGCATTACCCATAAGTGCCAATTACTTTCCTCTACCTTCTCCTATCGATATTCATGTCGGTAAACCAATAGAGCTTCCAACTGATATTAATTCAGAAAGTGAAGACCATTTGATCACACCACATATAAGAGAGATTGAAAGAACAATTCAAGAGATGATTAATGAGGGAAGAGAAAAAAGAAGACCTTGGATCTTCTCAAAAGATCAAAAAAAGGATGCAAATTAATGAACAAGCAACCTTCAATTCTTATCATTGGTGCCGCTGGTGGACTTGCCAATATTCTATGTGGAATACTGTCAAAACGCAGAAGTGAATGTCGTGTCATAGGGATCGATACAAGGGCCTTAAAAAATGATATCGACTTTGAGAACTTCTCTTTTGAAAGAATGAGATATACTCGAAGAAATTTTGAGAAGCTTTTTAGAGAAAATAAATTCGATGCCATCTATCAACTTGGACGTCTCACCCCTCCAGGTGGAACAATTGAACAACGCCTAAGTTTTAGTCTCGTCAATACAAATAAGGTTTTAGAATTAGCACAGAAAAATAAAGTAAAGAAATATATCCTATTAAGCTCGTATCATGTTTATGGAGCACTTGCAGATAATCCAGTTTTTATTACTGAAGACTTCCCTCTTAGAGCAAGTATCAAACACTCAGAATTAAGAGATGTTACTGAAGTTGATGCTCTATGTACGAACTGGATGTGGAAAAATCAAGATTCTATTGAGACTGTTGTGCTAAGGCCATGTAATATTATTGGGCCTCAAATTGATAATACAATCACAAAGTACCTAACATCACATATGACACCTGTTCCAATTGACTTTAATCCGATTCTTCAATTCATTCACGAATATGATATGGCCAATATATTGTTTGAAACATTAGATAAAGTTCCAACAGGTGTATATAATGTTGCTCCAGACCAAACAATCTCCTTACAAGAAGCAAAGAAAATCATCGGTACAAAGAATATCCCATTTCCTATATTCACTGTAGGAGTGGTTTCTAAAGTATTTAAAAAGCTATGGACATTTCCGGGGTACTTTTTAGACTTTCTTATGTATTCATGTGTTATTGATAATTCTAAGATTCAAAAATATATTTCAAAAGATATTTTCAAATACGATACGAAAAAGACTTTATCGCTATTAAGAAAGCCCCTCCCTTAAAAAAGGAAGGAGCTATAAAGTTTAGTCTTCTTGCTCACTCGCAATTGAGCGCTCAACAAGCTGCTTAAGTGCTGGATCATTTTGCCAATCA